>JAAZOW010000259.1 GCA_012797575.1 Methanomicrobiales archaeon
CAGAAGCCCGATCGCCATGCCATACCAGAACGCGGTCACACCTCCGGCGATGTTGAGGACACCCTCCCTGTTCGGGAACGATGCCAGGAAGTTGCCTTCACCGGAGAGCATACCGACCAGATCGTCGGTGATCTTCTCAAGTTCTGCAACCTGCTCGAGCACCGGAGTGTACGAGACGCCGGCAGTGGTAACGACACCGACCATCGGGTCGACGACAAGCCCAAACTCAGGCAGTACCTGAACGAATGCCATTTTAGGCACCTCCCTTGGGTTCAAGGATCGGCTTTGCGTCGAGCCAGGCGTAGGCATCACGCTTCGAGAGCTCGATGTACCGCATGTAGGTGTAGAGCCATCCAACGATCGAGATCACGAGCGATATGAGAGCTGGAATGAATGCGATGAACGCGAACGATATGACCGCAATGGGGATCATGCTCAGGAACCCGCACTCAGCGGCGAGCATAAGCGTCCGGTCCTGCTTCTCATCGGGACCAAGGCAGGCGTTGAATGCGTGCTGGATCGCGATTGCAGCAAGCATGAAGATCAGAGCGATAACACCGCTACCAATGACGAGACCCAGGCTCACTGAGCCACCACCGAACAGGTTCTGGAAGTCGAACGTTCCGCCGACCATTGCAATGAGGCCGAGCACCGTTATCGCACCGACGACTGCAAGCTCTGTCAGCGAGATGATCATGACCGGAATGTCCATCCGAACCACGTGGTTAGCCAGCAGTCCGGAGACCGCACCGATGATCGCGGCGACGATGATCGCAACGATCGGTGCAAATATGCCGGTCATGGCTCCGAAGAGCGCGGCAATAACGCCGGATCCGAGTGCAATCATACCCGCCGACGGGACGCCGGTGCCAAGCCCGTAGCTGCAGAGGTGCTTGATCGTGTCAGCTCCCCAGACGAGCGCTGCCACACTGGCAAGTCCGCCGAAGAACGCGAAGTACTCGGTGTTGGTGGCCGAATTCAGGTATGTCAGGTAGATGAGGATGAGTGACCCTACAAGGCCGTAGATCAGGATCTGGTTGTGCGGGACACCGCCTGCTCCAACCTCAATTTTTACCGCCATTCAGAGCGCCCCCATCAAGTTGGACTCTATGAATACCATCAGCACCTCAAACAGTGCGATCGCAAAGATGCCTGCAACAGCTGATGCTGTTGCGGATGCGATGATCGCCCTCGGGAATCGCTTGAACTTGGGATCATGCGGTCCCTCGATCGTACCGGTGATGTTGTACGCAGCAAGAACAGCGTTCATCAGGAACATGCCGATCGCAAAGACACCAGCAAGTGAGACAGCGATGGATGCGGATACCAGAACCTGTGCCTGGTAGACCTCGAGGAGCTCAAGGTAGATGAGCGTTCCGCCGAGACCGCCGAGCGCGCCACCGATGACACCGCCAACCCAGGATATGAACGGGAGGCCGTGTCCTTCGGTACCCTGACTCTTGAACTCGGGGAAGGTATCGCCCGTGATCGGGTCCTTATCGACCTTACCTGAGGCTGAGGGTATACCCATGCCGAAGATGTAGATGACGTTGACCATCGTGCAGGTGATCGCCATCAGCAGCCCGCCGCCGATCGCGCCACCAGCAAGGGCGAGTGGGAATCCAAGTGGGGCTGCCCATGCGCCGCCAAAGAGGCCTGCAAGCCCGGCACCGGCGGCGAGCATCGCCACACCGGTCGCGATACCTGGGGCCTGTCCCATCGCAGCGGGTGCGCCGCCGACCGGGACGAAGTGGACGCCAAATCCAATCAGGACGCCACCGATGACGATGCCGACAAGTGCGAGCAGCCCGGCCATCTGTATGAGGAAGAAGGCAAGCGCAAGCGCGACGATGATAAGAATGATGCTGACTGCTATCCCCATCCCAGTCGGGGGCTGGAAGCCTGCAGTCTGTGCGGGTCCACCGAGTGCACTCATGATGATGCCTCCTCAGGGACCTCAGGAACCTCAGGAACCGCGTAGGGACCAAAGGTATTTCTTGCCCAGACCTCGATGTAACGGTCTATGACGGCAAAGATCAGGATCACGATGACACCGATGATGATTGCTCCCCATCCGGCGGCGAGTGGCTCAAAGACCACGGTGCGCCAGAGTTCAAAGAAGACGATCAGCCCAAAACAGATACCCGACGCAGGACCGCCGAGCTTGGCGCTGAAGAAACCGTTGTCAAGCGAGTTCCGCTCGCCAGCCTCGGCGTAGCGGACGATGTTACCGGACGCGGAGATCGGAACCCCGGCTCCGAATTTCTGCTCCTGGTACTGCCGCTCTTTTCCATAGAACGGGTTACCGGTCGCAGACCCGGCCGCACCGAGCGCAATGCCCCAGACAAGCCCCAGAAGCGGGAGCGGGAAGGGGTGGCCAAGTGCGCTGATGATCAGGTGACACATCGCGACGGTGGCAAAGATCGCTATAAATGCGTGTGCCATGGTCACGGTCGTCATCGACTTCAAGATATCGATGTAGACCGGCTGTTCAAACTTGGCGAGACTTGCAGTACGACCGAGATATGCGGTTGTCGCATAGACGCCCTGCACGAAGACCGCAAGGGCGCTCCCGAGTACAATTGCAAGAATCGGATTCATCTGCATCGCCATAAAAGCCCAAGCAAGGCCTGCACCCAATGCAACCCAGAGGCCGTAGGCGGGAGGTTCACCAGCAATCGCCTTGTTGAAGATGCGGTGAATATATCCCATCTGCGGAGCTAACTGAACCTGAGAGTTCGGATCACCTTGGGATCCAATATCAGACTCAGTATCCTCCGCAGCGCCGGCAATGGTTGCAAGAGCACCTGCCAATGCGGTAATGCCGATGCCAAATACAATCTCTTCCATTCAGCATCCTCCCTCGGTGCTCATCGCACCAAAGTGTACGTTCAAAACCTTTTTGGTTCAATTAAGAGTTGTTTATGACTTAATTAAAGGTTTCGAAAAGTTGCACTGATATGGTGATGAAAGATGGAGAATAGGCAGGAATCTACGTTTTATTCATTTTACGTTGCGCTAGGTAAAAAAAAATTGAGTTAGGTTTATCGGGCCGGGATGATGAGTGAACGCTCGCCGGCGGGCATGAATTCGCGGATCGCACCCTTCGCGAACTCGCGGCGGGGCTCGGCGAAGTCGAACTTCAGGGCCGGGTCGGCGAAGCAGATCGCCACACGCGGGTCGAAACACCATGCATCGCCGCGGCCGTAGTGAGCACCGCCGACGATCGCAGCGTACTCGCCCTGGTGGCCGACGTTCATCGCGTAGTTCGGGTAGTTCGGACCACGCAGCTCGCCGATCGCACCCTCGTCGCCCCGGATGGAGAGCGAGTTTGCGGATCCACACTGGTCCTGGAGGTCGTAGCCGAAGAAGCCGAGACGCGACCATCCATCCTTGTGCAGGAGCATCGAGAGGTACCATCCGTTCAGACCGGCGTTGGAGTTGCCGGTTCCGATAGAACAGGTCAGACCGGACGCAGCGGCGATAACGCCGGCACGCTGGGATCCACCGAAGTGGTCTTCCATCAGGGTCGGGAACTGCTCGTACTGCTCCATGGCGTTGAGGGTGACCTCGGTTGCCATGTCGTTGACGACGTCGTAGGTCGGTTTGACCCGGTCCTCTGGGCTTGGGTTCCTCCAGTCGACCTTGTACTTGTCCTTGATGTAGTCCATACCGTAGTAGGTGTACTCATCGAGGATGTTGTCGGTGTAGGCCGCGGTCGCGTACTGGGTGAATCCGACACCACCGGACATGTAGGCTCCGAGCCAGATCTGGTCGTAGAGCATGACACCAGCACCGACGACCTCAAGGGAGGCCTTGGCGGGGTCGTTCGGGTACTTCCGGTTCGCCTGGATGATATCGGAGAAGATACCGAATCCAAGGCCACCGGGCTCGTTCGGACCACGGGCACGCCGGGCGGGCAGGTGGGAAGCCATCTGGATGACACCCGCGTGCTTTGCAGCGTAGGAGAGGTCAGCGACAGCTGCTTCACCAGCGCACATCCGGTAGGCGGCGATGAAGGACATGCCGATCTGCATCGCAGACCACCGGGAGGTCATTCCACCGTCACAGGTCCGGGAGGCTATGGTTGGAACGTGGATAGCCTGCCAGAGGGACTTTCCTACGGCGGCAGAGAGGGCCTCAGCCTGCTTGGCGGGGAAGAGCTTCTCGACATCGATGACGAACTGGGGCTCAAGGTCATCGGCAAGTTCCTGGTCGCCGGTGAAGACCTTGACGTAACAGTCATCGACGAGACCGGGGTGCGTCTCGACCATGTGCTCCTGGACGACGGCCGCGCCTGGCATGGCGTGGTTTAAGACGTGGAGGTACTCGTTGATCGTCTCAGGGGTAACCTCCTTGCCCAGACGCTTCTGCAGGGTCTGGTGAGCGAGGTCCATGTTGACGATGACCGTCCTCCGGATATCGTCCCAGAACTGCTGCATGGCAGCGTTGTTGACGAAGTGCAGGTCGTCACCCTCCACGAAGACACCGGTGCCGGAGACCTCGTAGGTCATCAGCTGGCGCTGACCCAGCGGGATACCACCAAGGTGAGCGCGCTCGGGGTCGTACATGGGGATGCCACGGTCCATCTCGATGGCGCGGCTTGCTTTCAGGAACTCCATCTTCCGGGGAGACTGGCGGATACCATCAAACCCGTAGTAATCTGCTGTGCCACCCTCGATGTCTTGACCCCGGAACTTCTCCTTGAGGGATTTCAGGAACAGTTTCTGGGTTCTCTCAATCTTTGCCATAACTCAATCACTCCTTAGGAAGGAATCCGTATTTCGTCCGCAGCGTGTGGATACGCTGGACGTACTCGATGTACTCCTTGTCGTCGCGGTAGGCGGAATCTCCGAGTGAATGGAAGATCGTCGTGTTCGCCTTGAGCCATTCCTCGTCCATGGGCTTGCCGATATCGACAGCCCGGTCGAGGGGCTCACCGATCTGGTTCTTGATGTAACGGACGACACCGTCCTCACCAAGGACACTCCTCTGGAGCATATCGAACATCATGCCGTTCTCAGCGAGACGGAGCGAGTGACCGTGCACGGTCGCTCCACGAATGCCGGTGCGTGCCGGGTCGAGGAGCTCGGTGTTGATGAGTTCCTTCGAGTACTTCTCGAGGTCACGCTCACGGCACTCAACGATCTGACGACCGGAGAGCGTTCCGGGATCGATCCCACGGAAGCGGTAGCACTCGGTGTAGGTCCTCTGGTAGGGGTGACAGGGCGCGAAGAACATCGAGTCCGTAAACTGGATGTAGCGGACACGGTCTCCGGCCTTGGCACCCTCCGTTGGGGTCACAATCTTTCTGATGGGGCAGTCGGGCTCCTGCTGCTCGGCGAGCGGCGGGTGAGCCGTCGGGTAGGCAGCTCCCGGTGCCCTGTGGCCGAGGATCAACACGACGTCCTCGTCAGTCACATCACGCATCTTTTTAAGCTTCTGGTTGGGGTTCATCTGCTTGCGCCGGTTCTCGGCGACCTTGGATGTCCCCGGTCCGTACTGGGGCTTGTATGCCATGTTTCCTTTCACCTTCATGTTGGGCTTTTTAATACTCTCATGACGGCACGAACGACCTCCGCCAACTTCTCCCTGCCAGGCGTCTGGCCCCGGGTCACACCGCTAACGATATCCATCACGATGCCTCTCGTCTTGACCCTGTCAGGCGGTGGCATGACCACCGCTGTCCTGACTCCCTCTTTTGCGAGGTCTTCAAAGTCAATCGGGACCTGAGAGACGACGATCGCCTTGATGTCAGCATGTTCAAGGATAAACCGGACCTTCTGCACCACATGGGAGCGGACGTTCCCATGATGCAGAATGGCAACCTTGTGCTGCTCGATCTGCACGATCTCCTTCTCTGTCAACCCGAAGTATGCTCCGAGGACGTGACCTGCGACCGGCGAATCCGCCGGAACTCCGCTGCCTGCATTCAGGATGAGCGTGGTCACGGAGAACTGTGCCCCCTCCCTCCGGAGGCCGGAGGTTATGTCGCAGACGGGCTTTGTCACATGCCTGCGGCCGGGGGACATCCCGATAACGATCACATCCGGAGATCGGGCTTCAGAGATAGTCCCGCGCTGGGCAAGACCGCCTCCTTTACCCATCCCCATGCTCTCGCGGCAGTCAACGACCTGGGTCACTCTTCCGATAGGCATCTTACCTGGTACCCTGAATTATGGTGGGGCCGCCTTTCTTTCCCGGATCAACAAGCCCGAGAATCTTTTCGTCAGCATCAGGTCCATATCTAGCGTAATCGGACACCGTCGGTTTGGTCTTCATGTACCGTCCCTGCTGGACAGTGCAGGAGAATCCTTTATCGGCAAAGACTTCGTCTACTGCCTCCTCGATGCCTGGTATGTACGAGTCGTCCTCGAGCTCCAGAATGATTGTTCCGACCTGGACCTGGAGCTGGACATCCTGGTCTCCGACGCGGATGACCTTGCGGTCGGGGTGGGGGTTGGGCTGCCCCCGTGCCGGCCCGTACGGAACGGTAGCGGGAAGGTTTGGGCCGTTGATGGACATCCGGCGGATCCCGCCAACCTGAATTAACCTATTCAGGAGTTGTTCCGCAGTCTCGGGCTTGAGAAACCGCGTGGAGACGATTCGAACCTGAGGGTATATGGCGTCGGTCATTAGTATCCTTCTGTTATTTACACACCCTGTGCGATCTGTTCGATCGGCTTGTTGAAGACGTCGACCTTGCCGTAGGTCTCGGCGTAGATCTTCGAGGTGGTCTCGGGTGCGAACATCTGAGTTCCTGCATCGAGTGCCGCCGCGGCGACCACACATGGGATAGCCACGCCTGCTGCGTGCCTGGTCACGACGTGGTTACCGTTGAAGATACCGGGACCACCGCCACCGTAGATCGAGTGGCTGAAGAACGAGAACCCGACAGCAGTACCCATGACACGGCCGTAGTCACAGCCGGGGAGACCGGTCTCGTGCTCAAGCAGGTCGCTGAAGTACAGGAGCGTCGAGGAGACCGCCTGGGCGAACCGTCCGGCACCACAGTTGACCATGGTGGCCGCCATGGTTCCTGCAGCTGCGTAGGCGTTCCAGAGCATGGGGTCCTTCGTGTCGTAGAACTGGAAGTAGCCGCCCTTCTTTCCGGGGGTGATGACCTTGTCTTCAATGGCGCGCTCGACCAGGCTCTGGACGACAGTACCGATGGTCCCGGTTGCCCCGTTCTTCTTGACGAGGTCGTAGACCAGGTTGTTCGCGTTCAGGCCCTGGTAGGCGTAGGCAAGCAGGGTAGCCCGCTCAAACGGTCCGATGGCGTTACCCATCTCAAACATTCCTGCATTCTCAAAGGTGGACGAGAGTGCAGCGCCTTCCATAGCGTTCCTGTTGGTCATCATCACGACATGGTTGACCGGAATGTTGCGGAGTGCGTAGCCGAGGCCTTCGTTGTTCTGGGGGATCGACAGGACGGAAGCGACGTTAGCACCGCCGAGGTCCATCGTGTGTGGGTAAGTTCCCCAGACTGCCGCCTTGACCATCGCCGCGTCGAACGGTCCGATATCGAACTGCTCGACGATTGCGTAGGTGGTTGCGGCTGCAACTGACGTGATCGCGGCGTCGTATGTGGACGCGGCCAGCAGACGGGTGCTTGGCGCCTCGACGAGGATGAGCTTGCCACCGCCGAACTCACGGATGTTGGTGTCGTCACCCTCCTGGACCTGAACCATATCCTTGATCTTGGCAATGATAGCATCCTTGTTGCCAGCGATATCAAGGTTCAGTTCCCGACCGAGGACATGACCCTTTCCTACCTTTCCAGTCTTCAGGCCATTCTCGATGCCTCCCAGGTTGACTGCAATCGTCCTCTTGGTGAGGTCAATGAGCTTCCTGGTCGCCGGGTTGACCAGCGGGCTGATCTTCTCAAGCGCCACACCACTCTTCAACAGTTTGCCTGAATCATCGTACAGGTCAATGGTATCCTTGAATTTTGCCATAATTTTCCTCCATTACCCTCTATGTGCATACAATCTGGAACTGTGAACTGAACACTAAAAGCATCACTGATTGTGACTGCATGTAACTTTGTGCACGTCCTTGTGGGACAAGAAGATAATAACTTTCTCTAATGATATAAGCGTTGCTATTTACGTCTCTGAACTGATATATAAACGGAGGTGAATACTTTATATTTGCGAGTTAACAGCCAACCACACAAGAGAGAAGGTTTATTACTATCATGAGAGGATACTACCATAAACGTATTTAGTAACACTTTATGATATGGGTTTGGTGCCGGCATCGCATACTTCCAGCATGCCTTTCACCGCTCGACATGCGCGGTTAGAAAAAAAGGATCAGGGCCTGACCAGCTGGTAGAGCTTACCATAGATCATCTGGCCCTTTCGTTTCCGGTGACGCTCTCCGAGGTCACCTTCGTAGAGAGCAAATCGTCCTTTTGCCCCATCCACTTCGAGATCGACGTCTTTGCGGTACGCAAATCCAGGCATCATGACATCAATATCTCCAAAGACATAGATCTCGCCCTCCACCATCTGGCCGCCAAGGCGGCTCTTTGCATCACCCTTGATGATGATCGTTCCGCCTTCAGCATGGGTGGCCACGTGGACATCGACGTTGCCGCCGACGACGATCTCGCCGCCGTTCATGAAGGTGCCAAGATCGCTCCCGGCATCCCCCGTAACAACGATCCTTCCGCCGGTCATGCCACGCCAGTCCCCACGGTATGCGGAGCCGAGATAGTTTCCAGCGTTCCCGTTGATGCGGAGTTCGCCGCCTTTCATACCGGTCCCGGCAAAGGCATCGACGTCTCCGTTGACGGTGATCTTGCCTCCCTGCATCCATGCACCGACATACATGTCAGCGTTGCCGTCGATAACGACCTCGCCGGCGGTCATCTTCATGCCGATGTACTTGACCCGGGAGAGATCACCTTTGACGATGATCTTCGTCCCCGCTGGGGTCGTCCCTGCCCGACCAGAGATCTCAAAGAAATCTCCAAGCCGGTGCTGCTCCCTCCCGACATAGACAGGGAGATCAGCGATCTCCCCGGTCGTCTCTGCGAACACATCGGGGCTGATACAGTCAGCCTCGAGGTACAGCTCGGGCTGTTTTATTATGGTGAGTGTAACTGTCTCCATCCTTCTCTCACCTCACTGTGTGGCATCAACCTCAATCACGTAGGGATTGGGAACGTAGTGGTGACCGTGAACCTCGTAGTTGTTCAGGGTGACGGTGTAGTAACGGAGGAACTTCTCCTTGACATCCCGCACCACCTGAGGGTTCTCATGCACCCGGGCGTTCACCCAGAGTGTTCGCTTATTGCCGTTCGAGACGATCTCATGACCGTTGATGACATGCACCCCGGTCTTGAAGAGGTGCTCTGCATCTCCAAACGCCTTCTCGATATCGTCAGGCACGTACGGCTCGTTCGGGTTGAAGTCAAAGACCGCCACATCCGCCGTGAGTCCGGGCGCAAGTCCGCCACAGATGTCGCTGATGCCGAGCGCCTTTGCAGAACCCGCACGGGTCATCTGCGCGATCTCATAGAGATCGAGTTCGCGGTCGATGCCGGCGATGTGCGTGGCATCGATGACCTTATCCTTGTGCTTGAAGGCATCGAGTTGCTGCTCCCGGGCCTCCTGGCTCATCAGCCACTTCATGATCCGGGGGTAGCGGATAAACGGTCCGGCGTTCGGGTGGTCGGTGGTCATGAAGACCCGCATCGGATCCTTCGCAAGCAGCGCGAGTTCGAGACCGATACACCACTGGATGGCACAGACCTTGATGTTCGGGCTGTAGACATACGGTACGACACCCGCTGCAGTCTCGAGCTCCACATCGGCGTTTGCCCACTTCAGGTGGTTGAGCTCCGTGAGGTGGTGCTCGAACGGCCCGTCGGCGGTCATGGTCGTGGTCTCATCCAGCGTCACCTGACCCATATCGATGGTGATGTTGTCGTGCGAGTTCACGTAGTCCATGATCTTGTCGGCCTTGGAGTCCATGTTCCCCCAGGAATCCCCTCCGTAGGAGTGGAACTGGACATGGGTATGGTGCATCACCTGATCCCGGCCAAACCTGCCCCTCGGCTTGACGCCCTCTGAGAGTTTGAACGTATCCAGAGTGGTTGTGTAGTTCCCGGGATTCCCGAGGTTATTTGCATGGATGTGCATCGAGTGCGGGAGACCCAGATACTCGTTCGCCTCGATGAGGCCCCGTACGATCTGTGCCGGAGTGATATCGAAGTAGGGGACCGGATCGTGGACGTTCTCGCAGTTCAGACCCCAACCCCATGCCTCGGTGCCCCCGGGATTGACGACCTTCACCGCGTAGCCCTTCGTGGCTCGAAGAAGCCAGGCGATGTAGGCCGCGGCGTTATCGATCTCATTATTCTTGAGGTATTCGAGTACAAACCAGTTGTTCCCGAAGACCGGGAACGCGCCCTGGTCAATGATCGGGGTATCCCGCATCTCTTCATGCGTGTGCCGGGCGTAGAGCGGCGGCATAGCCGCTTCCATGACGGTGGTATACCCCATGCGGGCGTAGTTGTAACCGGTCCGGATCGTCGTCGGGACCGAGAATCCGCCCTGCATCCGTTCGACGCCACGGCCGGGCCGGGTATTGAATAGTTTATCTTCCGGTCGGAAATTCCGGCCGATGTTCACCTTCGGTCCGGCGACGTGGGCATGGACGTCGACTCCGCCAGCCATGACGGTCTTACCGGTAGCATCGATGACTCTGGGGTTCTTGACTGCATCGGTCTCGACGATCTTATCGCCTTTGATGGCGATATCAGTCACGTCTCCCCGGATCCCGAGCACTGGATCGAAGACGAACCCGTTCTTGATGAGATATTCTGTCATCCTTTACACCCCCTTGATCTCTTTGACACGTGCGAGGACGTGTGTGAGGAACTCTTCATCGGTCATCATGCCCTCAGGGGCGTCCACGACCTTTCGCGTCTCGATCGGCACGTTATCCATCCGGTAGGCGCACCCGCCCACCTCGATGCCCACGAAGGCGACCGGGACGTGAACCTTGCAGACCTCGGTGGTCGGGGTCTCGTGCGGTTCGACAGCGACCGAAGGAAGGCCGTAGATCTTCTTCACCGAACTGAAGGGGAAGTGTGCACCAGGATCGCTTCCCAGGACGAAGACTGCATCCACCTCACCCCTGCGGAGCAGGTCGTTGGATGTCGTCTCGCCGGGGTTGTAGCGGGCAAATCCGCGGGAGAGATCCACAGCGAATGGGAATCCAAACTGCCAGCCCCAGACCTGACCGGAGCCGGTGACGTTGTAGTGACCCCGCATAGGCATAATGGCGGCCTTTGTGTACTCATTCAGGTCCCTGGTGACCGCGATGGCGGCATCGATGTTGTGGTTCTTCCCGAGCGACTGGGTCACTCCCATACCGAAGAAGATGATCGCAAACCGGCCGCTCTTGAGAGTCTCAGCAACCTCGTAGATCTTCTCTTTCGGGATGCCGGCGACGACATCCGGGAGCTGTTCGCCCTTAAACGCCACACGAAGCGCATCAAGGAGCTCGTAATCGCGTCCCTGTTCGATCTGCAGATGGACATCCGCAATACGGGCGGTATCAGTGACCCTTGGATCGACGACGATCATCTTGCGGCCCGTGTGCCCCTTCCCGGTGAAGAAACCCCTCGGGAAGATCGAGTAGCGCGACATATGCCGCGGATGGGCGTGAGCCGGGTTGCAGCCCCAGAAGAGGATCCGGTCGGCACGGTTCTTGACCTCGCCGAGCGTGCAGCTCGGGATCCCGATATCCTGGACGGCGATAAGAGATGTCCCGTGGCAGACGGTCGCAGTGTTATCCATGACCGCTCCAACATACTCGCCGATCTCAGATCCGACCGCCTGAGCCTCACAGTTCGTTGAACTCCAGCCGTACATCAAGGGTTTCTTTGCATCGGCAAGCATCTTCGCCGTATACTCGATTGCCTCATCGTACGAGATCTCCTTCCAGGATCCGTCTTCCTGCCGCATGCGGGGTCGGGTGTGACGATCTTTGGCCTGGGATTGGAGGAACTTCTCGGCACCGATGGCGCACGCGTTATAGACCTCCAGGAGGTTCTTTCCATCTTTACTGACGACGACCTCGAGATCGTCGCAGAGCGTTCCGCAGAATGGGCAGATTACATCGGTGACTGTCTTTGTCATGCCAGTTCACCCCTGCACCCTTTGCGCACCAGTTCAAGCGAGCTAAAAACGGGTTCGTTCTTGGCTATTTCCACCTCGACGGGAGTGCCCTTGAACGTAGGCATCCCGGTCGAGTAGGTGTTCGGGTTGATCACCATATTTGCCCAGGGACCCATCGGTATGTATGCTACACCGGGATGGGGACCCTGGGTTGCCTCGACCGCCTTAACAATGACACTGCCGTACTTGCTGGTGACACGTACGTTTGTATTGCGGAAAGCTCCAAGCTTCTTAAAGTCCGCCGGGTCGAGCTCGATGATCCCGCAGGCATCGGTGTAGGCGGGTCTTGCTTTCCCCGCCTCCATCGATACCCCCTGCTGGATCGACCGACCCGTGATCAAGTTTACTCTGATTGCCATTATTATTCATCCCCTGTCTATATTGGTATTTATCTGGCAGATTCACCGAGCGGGCTTGGGCCGAGCTCGGTGACGGTCTTGACGACGTCTTCCATGACCGTAGCCCATTTTGCACCCTCAGATGCAGAGACGAAGGTCATCCTGAGGCGTTTGTCCTCAAGGCCGATATTTTTGAGGACACTCTTTAAGAGGAACATCCTCTTGGCTGCCTTATAGTTGCCCTCAAGGTAGTGGCAGTCACCAAAGTGGCAGCCAGAGACCAGCACACCGTCCGCTCCATCCTGAAACGCCTTCATGATGAAGAGCGGGTCGATCCGGCCCGTGCACATCACACGGATGGCACGGATGTCGGGCGGGTACTGGGTACGGGCGCTGCCAGCAAGGTCTGCACCTGCATATGAGCACCAGTTGCAGATGATCGCTACAATCTTTGGTTTCCAGTTCTCGTCTGCCATTTACTGTTCACCTCCAAGCAGGAATGCATCAATCTGTGCTACGATCTGCGGTGTTGTAAAGTGCTGCATCCAGATCGCACCGCCGGGACAGAACCCGCCGCAGGTGCCACAACCCTTACACTTGGCCTCGGTGACGTGCATGACCGTGCGGCCATCCTTCTCGATGAGCGAGAGGGCCTGGTAGGGGCAGAGGTTGATGCACATTCCACATCCGGCACAGATATCCTCAAGACAGACAGCGAAGTAGGGTTCAAGCTCCACCTCACCCCGATGGATCGGGATGGATGCTGCGGATGCTGCACCCTCCGCCTGGGCGACCGTGTCAGGAATGTCCTTCGGTCCCTGGCAGACGCCGGCAAGGTAGACACCAGCAGTGGTTGTACCACAGGGGTTCAGCTTCGGATGGGCCTCAAGGAGCCAGCCATCCTGCGAGCAGGAGACACCAAAGAGCCTCCGGGTCGCCTCGGTCTGGGCGGAGGGCTGGACGGCTGCCGCGAGCACGACCATATCGACTTCCATATCGATGGGCCTGCCGAGGAGCGTATCCTCTGCATTGACATGGAGGTTCTTGGTCACCGGGTCTTCCAGGATATTTGCAACCCTGCCGCGGATGAACTTTGCACCCTCATCCTGGATGCGATAGTAGAACTCCTCATACATCTTACCGAAGGACCGGATGTCCATATAGAAGATGTAGGGCACCGCACCCGGGATCTTCTCGATGATCTGGTGGGCGTGCTTGAGAGAGTACATGCAACAGAACCGCGAGCAGTAAGGCTTACCGACGCCGGTATTGTCACGGGACCCTGCGCAGAGGACAAATGCGATCTTCTTCGGGACTGCTCCGTCGCTTGGCCGGATGAGATGGCCGCCGGTTGGACCGGATGCGCAGATCAGGCGCTCGAACTCAAGGCTCGTGATGACGTTGTCGTAGTTCTTGTAACCCCATTCATGCTTCTCCTCAATCGGGAAGATGTCATATCCCGTAGCGAGGATGATGCTGCCGACCTTGACAGTCTCAAACTCGTCCACCGCATTGAGGTCGATCGCCTTCTTATCCCCGCATATATCAACGCAGAGGTTGCACTTGACGCAGGAGTCGAAGTCGATGGTGTAGAGCAACGGAGAGACCTGCGGGTGGTAGACATAGATCGCCTTCATCGGCGCCATACCGAGCTCGAAGGGGTTTGGCCTGATGACAGGGCAGACATCTTCACAGTCACCACACCCGTTACAACCGCCGCCGACGAATCCGCGGGCTTCTGCCTCCTCAGTGGTGAGGACGCCGCGCGCCTTCTTCCGGAGGGTCACATCGAAGTTGCCGATGTAGCCCTCGACAGCCTCCACCTCGGTGTAGGTGAGGAGTTCGATGTTCTCGTTGCGAGCGACATCCACCATCTTCGGTGTCAGGATACACTGCGAACAGTCCAGCGTCGGGAAAGTCTTGTCGAGCTGGGACATCCTGCCGCCGATGGAGGGCTCTTTCTCGATGAGGTAGGTCTTGATCCCTGCATTCGCAAGGTCGAGCGCAGCCTGCATGCCACCGACACCACCGCCGACGACCATCGCCGCCTGTTCCACGGGGACACTCTTTGGAATGAGATCCTCGAGGAGGGACGCCTTTGCTACAGCGATTCGGACTGCGTCCTTTGCCTTCTCGGTGGCCTCTTCGGGCTGGTGCATGTGCACCCACGAGTTCTGCTCGCGGATGTTTGCCATCTCGAACCTGAAGGGGTTTAAGCCACCCAACTTGGTTGCGCCACGGAACGTGGGCTCGTGCAGGCGGGGCGAACAGGCCGCCACGACAACTCCGGTGAGTTTGTGCTCCTCGATGGCCTCAACGACTTTATTCTGGCCGGGAGTCGAGCACATGTACTGGTAGTCATCAGCGATGGCGACATTGGGGAGTGTCTTTGCATACTCCATCACCGCCTTGATATCGATCGAGCCCGCGATATTGGTGCCGCAGTGGCACACAAAAACGCCAATTTTTGGCTCTTCTTTCTTTTTGAGTTCTGCCATATCTTGCACCTCACAGGATCTTCTTCAGGAATGGCTCAACGTTGACAGCATGGAGGTCAAGTGCAAGCTCATCCGGACTCATGCCCTGTGCCAGACCCAGGAGCTCGTTGTAGTGCAGTACCGGGAGTCCCCAGGTGATGCCAAACTTATCCTCGATCTCGATCTGTCCTCTGTCATACTGGAGCTGGCAGAATGGACAGACCTCGGTCAGCGCATCAGCACCGACTTCCTGCAGGTTGATCATCTTCTCGTTCGTAATATCCAGCGAATGCACCAGGTCAAACCCACGGACACCGCCGCCGGCACCACAGCACAGCATCTTGTTGCGGTACTGGACCGGTTCGGCTCCGAGGGCCTCGACGAGTTCTTCTATCCACATCGGGTTCTCGGTGTCCCCAAAATGTCGCTCTTTGCCGGGCTTCATCAGGTGGCAACCGTAGTGAACGGCTATCTTCACACCGGACAGAGGGCGCGTGACGCTATCCGCGATCTTCTTCAGGCCCACTATCTTCGGATCGTAGTAGAGCTCGGCGAGGTGCCAGACGTCGATGGTTCCCTTGAACTCCATATCGATCTCTTTGAGAACCTCGTTCACTCCATCGCGGAGTTCATCGTTGTGTTTCAGTTTCTCGTTGACTTCGTAGATCGATTTGTAGCACCCGTTGCAGATCAGGGTGATATCCACGCCCATCTGCTCGGCGAGCACGACGTTTCGGGCTGCCATCGCATACCAGATGTTTAAGTCGATCGCGCCGAATGCGCCCGGTGCCGGGCAGCAGCTTGCACCCTTCAGGGGCAAGAGCTCGATGCCGACTTTCTCACTGGTCTTGATGGCTGACGCCTCGATGCCGGGGTATCGGTTCGGGGCGATGCACCCGAGGAAGAATGCATACTTGTGGTTACTCATGGTTTCACTCTCCCTCCGCGAGGATTCTATCGGCCTTTTCCTTGAGTCCATAGTGATCCAGGAGCTTCCTGATACCGACCAGGAACTCAGGGTACTTGTGTGTCGTCTCGGGATCCGCCTCGAGGCCGAGCTTTAGACGTGCAGCCCGGTTCGCGTCGTTGTTCGGGACACCGTGGCCGGTATTGTAGATCAGCTGGGTGGTCTTGAGGAAGTTGCGCGGGACGATGTCGCGGCGAGCCGCGAGATTCCTCATCGCCATGATCACATCGGTCGGTGCGAGATCACGGGGACATCGGTCGGTGCAGCTGTAACAGGTGGTGCAGAGCCAGAGATCCGGGTCGGTGAGGATCTCATCCTCAAGGCCAAGGATTGCCTTGCGCATGAACAGCCGAATACGGTACGAACTCCGGGGTGCCGAGGGGCACGAGCCGGTGCAGGTGCCACACTGGTAGCACATGTGGGCAGGCGTCAGCCCGATCTTCTCAACTTCCTTGATGAACTCAGGGTTGCTATCAGGAATGTAGTACTTCCTGTCCCGGAGCTTTTCAACGAGTACCTGATCTTTGTAGTCTTTCTTTACTGCCATTGGCTATCCCTCACGCCGTTTCCGCTTTCCCCAGGACCTTGATCTCAACTTCTCCAGGGGAGGTCTCTTTCACCTTCGATGTCCTCGTGGTGAGCAGTTTCTCCTTGATTCCCTTGAAGAGCTCCGTATCGACATCCTGCATCCTGATAGCGGTTCGCCGCAGGACGATTGCATCCTCACTCGGGCAGGCGTTGACGCAGGCACCGCAGAAGATACAGAAGTCCTTGTTGATGGCGATGTTTGGCTCAATTACACCCTTCATGTCCTTTGCAGGGAGCGGGGTGGGCAGGTAGAGCGCATTGCAGGGGCAGACTTCCACACAGGTCGAGCAGCCTCCGGGGCATTTCTCGGGATAGATCTCGATATCTCCCTCAAAGATCTTCTCGACGGTGATTGCCTCCTCCGGGCAGGTCTCAACGCACCACGTGCAGGTGCAGCAGTCGTCCTGGTGGATATCCACCTTACCCGGGAGTTTATCGCTGATGAACTCACGCTCGAGGGTGATCGCATCCTCCGGGCAGGCCTCAACACAGATCATGCAGCCGTCGCATGTGCTCTCCTCCCACAGAACGTCCCCCTCGACCGTAGCCGTCTCCGGGGTTGTGGGTTTGCGGACGACGGTGATGCTCGGACAGAGCTCGCCGCAGATACCGCAGTAGTTGCACTTCTCTGTATCGACTGTGAATGTGGTCTTGGTCTCCAGCGCAGACTGCCGCGGCTTACCAGCCACCTCATCACCGCCCTCAAACGCAGGGACGTCACGAATGATGGCGTCTCTCGGGCAGACCTCCTCACAGGTAGTGCACCGGGTGCACTTCTCCTCGTCGATGACGGTGACCATGTCATATGTGGGGAATCCTTCCTGTTCAAGGATCGGGAGTCGTTCCTCTCCGTCGATCTTGAGCGTCATCGCATTGAAGGGGCACATGATGACGCAGACGCCACAGTACGAACATTTCTCAGGGTCGATATCAACAGGGTCGGCGTAGTCGATCGCCCCACGGCGCGTCGCACCAACCGGCCCGAGCACGATTGCCTCTTCGGGGCAGGCGTCGACACAGATGCCGCAACCCGTGCAGGTCTCCGCGTTCAGGACCAGATTATTGACCGCCTTCAGGAGCTTCTGCTCCATGATGACGTTCTGTCCTTCCCGCGTCTTGGAATACTTTGGAAACAGTGCCATGTTTTAGTATCACTCCTAGGCTTCCACTTTTCGGGCCTTCGCCCGGCTCTCCCACGGTCCTACAAGCTTGATGACATCATAGGGGCATGCCTCGACGCATACGCCGCAACCGGCGCAGAGCTCGGAATTAAAGTCAAGGATAACAGCTTTGCCATCTTTGACTTTGTAAATCTTCTCCGTAGTTACCGGATCTTCGGTATGGAGCTCGAGCGCGTCGACCGGACATGCTACCACGCAGTTGTTGCAGCCTGTACATCGTTCCATATTGATGTGCAATGCAAATGCCATGGTTATCACGCACCAGATCTGATCGATTAAAAATCGATATAAACAGAGTTGTCAAAGAATATACATAAACTTTCTGAAATTCGGTAGCCTTATATTCCAGAACACTGATTATCCGACGATCCCTATACTCAGAAAGGGTGTTGTGGTAATCCGATGCCGCAAACGCCCTCC
>JAAZOW010000264.1 GCA_012797575.1 Methanomicrobiales archaeon
CCGTCGCGGGTGAGGCTCCCCGGACACTCTCCCCGCACCGGGGGGGCTAGCCCCCCCCCGGAAGGGGTATCGTCACTCTCAGCGACGCCGAAGGCGGAGCGGATTGAGCCGCAGCGGCGCCTGAGCGTCGACGCCTGAAGCTAACTCTTTTAAATCAGGATAACAGAATAAGCGGTAGGTAAGATGACTCGAAAGGCGTTGGTAGCGCCTTCCGGGTCTAAGGTAGATATGACTGCTTGCCACGGCAGGTTATACTCTCCTTGGTACTCGGAAGATAAAACACTGTCGGAACGTATAGCCCGGCCTCCTGTGTCTCCCGGTCGTCGGGATGGGGTGCAGCTCCGGTCAACCGTCCCCGGAGGGGTCGGTGGTGGGGACGGGCGAGGGCTTGCCCCGCCCGGCCCCGGGTCCCTCTCTAGGCATCTTAAGACTAATTGTTACAAACCCGGAATGAGCCGGAATTCCCGGGACATCGCCGCTTTCCGGGAGTATCTGGAATTTACGGGTAAACTGACCCTAGACCTGACCCTCTACGACATGGAAAAGAGGGAAACGGTCATCCTGCATCTGCCCTACACGCACCGCTGGCATGTGAAATACCGTAACCGAACGCTCGCCCGGTTCTACAAGTTCAACGAATGGTGGATCTCCCAGGGAAGACCCCCTCTGACCCTTCTCACTCTGACCACATACCAGGACGGCGCGCACTCCCGGGAGCAGGTCGGCGGCTACACCATCGAAGAGAGTTTCGAGGTTCTCAAAACATCCTGGGACAAGCTCCGGAAGATGCTCCGGAACCGGATACTATGCCGTCCTTTTGATTACCTCTGGACGATGGAACCCCATCTCAAGCACGAAACCGGATACCCTCACCTGCACGTAGCAATCGCCGCCGAACTCGAGGACTGGCAGAAAGAGAAGACAAAAACCCTCTGGAACGACTACCGGGCAGGCTCCTACGAACACGGCGCGCACTTCGAAGACAGCTGCCTTGACGCTAAAGGCGACATCAAGAACGTCGGCTTCTACCTCTTCAAATACCTGGGAAAAGGCTTCTGCATTGACCCGGAACAGATGAGCCCTGGAGAACTCCGGTTCAACGCTCAACTTTGGAAACACGGCTGGCGTCAATGGGGTGCTTCCCGGGGTATCAGCAAGGCGATGAAACTCGATTACCAGGACAGCGACCGGTTCCGGTTCCTCGAGGCCGGGGTGTCGATGACCGGATGGGAAACAACCTTCCGCGAGGCAACCGCCGAACAGAAACAGGCTATTCGTGATGAACTGGAAGCTTGGGTGAAACTATGAACGAAACAAACAACGATGAAATGGAAGCGGTTCTTCAAGAACTCGCGGAAGAGGCTATGATCACCGGTGGAGCTGTCTGGACCTTCGGCCCGGATGGGTTGGATGAACAGCTCTTTCCTGCGTCTCCCCGCTCCCGGTCTCGGCGGTAGGCTGCTCCCCGGACACTCTCCCCGCACCGGGGGGGCTAGCCCCCCCCCGGAAGGGGTATCGCAATTGCAAGGAGCGGAGCGACGCGCAGGCGCGTAGCGCCGAAGTCAGCGACGCCGTAGGCGGAGCGAATTGAGCCGCAGCGGCGACTGAGCGTCGACGCCTGAAGCTAACTCTTTTAAATCAGGATAACAGAATAAGCGGGAGGTAAGATGACTCGCAAGGCGTTGGTAGCGCCTCACGAGTCCAAGGTTGATGTGACTGCTTCTCCTGGGAAAGAGTTTAAGTCATACTCTCCTTGGCACTCGGAAGATAAAACACTGTCGGAACGTATAGCCCGGTCTCCTGTGTTCCCGGCTGGCGGGATGGGGGGCGGTCAGGTCTTGCCGTCTCCGGAGGGGTCGGTGGTGGGGACGGGCGAGGGCTTGCCCCGCCCGGCCCCGGGGCCCGGGAACCTCCTCTCGTCTCTTTCTAACTATAAGTCGGCAAAAGTGGTTTTCGAGGGTGACCGGTATCACCCGTTAGCGTTCCGTGAATTCGTGTCTGAGCGCCTGAACGCCTCCGTTCGTGTTCGGGGAGTTGATGCCCAAGGTGTACCATTTTCTGCCGCTGTCCCCTGCACCTACCGGTGGTCGCCCCACATGCGGAAGAGGAACCTGGCGACGATCTACTCGTGGGTTGATTACGTCACCGAGGAGCGTGGGTACGATGCCTCCGAGGTCGCGTTTCTCTCGCTCACGGTGCGGCACCCCCGGAAACACACCTACCGGGCTGCATCCCAG
>JAAZOW010000061.1 GCA_012797575.1 Methanomicrobiales archaeon
CGGTGAACTCACCGATCTCCCACGTTGCTCCGGCCGCCAGCGTGAGCGTCACGATGAAGGTGAGTACCGCCGGGTTGGTCAGCCGGATATCTCCGTGCTGCTCGACGAGGATTGCCACAAAGAAGGCGAGGATGGCGATGGTGACCGATGAGATGAAGTGCGTCAGCTTGTCGTAGTAAGGCGCGAAGAGGACGTAGTAATCTCCGACGTGTCCCATGACGTGGAGGTAGAGGGAGAGGATGATGAGGAGGTTGACCTCCCAGGGCAGGCAGAGGCGTGTGTTCCTGGTCACGAGGGTGGGGGTCATCGTCAGGAGGAAGGCGATGCTCGCCGAGAACCCGAGGAAGTACTCGCCTATAGTGAGGCTGTAGGCTGCGGAGAGGAGGGTGAGCGCTTGGATGAGGTAGGTGAGGTAGATTCCGCGTGACGGGGAGGGACATGCCATGGATACACCGTTGTACTCAGGCGATATGCTGAGCTCATCTTCCCGGCGCCCGGGGGTCTTGCACGCCCCCGCTCACCCGGGGTGTCCCGGGCGAGCAGGAGCGGAATCGCCGGCTTTTGTGGCCGCGCCCGCACCCCGGGAGAATGTTTGATAAGGCAGAAGTTGTATAAATAGGACGCACGAGAAGCCACATGCTCTGGAAGATGGGGTTGATGAACTGACCGAGCCTACGAAGCGAAAACCCGAGGCCAAGGGCGGGAGAGGGGAAGAGGAGATCGTCCGCGTGCGCCTGCCGAACAAGAGGAATCGGGAGATGTTTGGCAGCGCCGAACTGATGCTTGGCGCAAACCATATCAAGGTCCGCTGTTTTGATGGGGTGACCCGCATCGGGCGGATCAAGGGCAAGATCAAGAAGAAGGTCTGGATCCGGGAGGGGGATATCCTGATCGTTGTCCCCTGGAGTTTCCAGGACGAGAAGTGCGATATCATCTATCGATACACGAGACCCCAGGTGGAGTGGCTCCGGAGGAACCGGTACCTCTGATATCCTCATCGGTGTGAGTGATCGCCTACCCGGCCAGGTGCTGGGTTCGAAAAAAAGGTTAGATGCTGAGGATCTCGATCGTATACTCTTTTATGACGAGCTTATCTACATCTGATATCTCATAGGTGTCAAGGGGACTGCTTGCTTTTCTCATGCCGACCATCGGGCTGGTAAGGTAGTTCTTCCACGCCACGGAATGGTCATCTGAAGGGCTGTTGTACATAACTTTGACCGTGCCGGGGTTTTCTATGGGGGGAATAGGTGATGTAGCCAATCGCTTCATCCTCACCGTCGCCATACCCGACTTCGCCATCCGTTCATCAGCGGTGACGTTCATGATGTAGATGACGAACGTCTTTGTGGGCCCGTCATAGAACCACCTCGGCTCAGCGAGCATCGCTGAGCCCGCCGATCCCTCCTGGCGTGTTATCACCGCGCCGTTCTCGAGGGCGATCACCTCGGTGCTGCGGTCGGAGCGGTATACCAGCGCGCCCGGGTGGAACTCGGAGTTGACCTCTCCCTCACTGTTGGAGATCACAAACTCCGACTTGGCCCCTTCCTCACCACCGGGGATCACCTCCAGCGTCCCCCCGCTCACCTGGAGTGTTGACTCCTTGTAGGGCACGTTCTTGAAGCAGAGGCTCTTCATGTCGTTCTGGATGACGATCATTGCCCGCTCCATATTCTTCACGTCGGTGCTGCTCTGCTCTTTTACGAGTACCGGGTAGCCATAGAGTGTGACGAGGCCGATGCCGGTGAGCACGAGCCCCAGGATCAGGATGAATCCGATCGCCTCTGAGACCGCTCTATCGTTCGCTATCACGGGTATCCATCTCCCTAAAACCCTTCTGAATCATACTGGATCATGTTCCATCCTGTGCCGGTGGTGTTGCCGATGACCCTCATCGTCGCCCCGATGCCGGCGATGGCGATCTTGCTCCTGGAATTGCCGCTCTGCACCAGGATAACCTGGTCGGCTCCCTCCAGGTCGGCGCTCACGAAGTAGCCCCTCCCCGCAACATCGTCGGGGATATCGAACTTCGTGGTTATGTTTCCGTCACTGGACCCGCCGCCGGGCCCCCCGGGTGCGATCACATAGAGGTCGACGATCCTGGTGCTGATCCCGTTCCCTATATCCACAAAGGCGTGGTGGCGGAGTTTGTTCGCCGGCCCCTCCATGAGCGTAGCGTTTACGGTGATCATCATGACGACCATCAGCAGGAGCAGCACACCGGTGATGATGATGTACTCCATGAGCCGGGTGACGCCCTCCTCGTTCATCGGTTCAATAATGCGTGGTCTCATTGTACGCTGTCACTCCGTTGTTGTAGTGGATGCTTACCGGATGCATTTTGTGCCCCTGAACGTCCTGCGGTCCACCAACCGAGAAACTGACCACAGCGTTCTTTCGTTCGAGGGAGATTGCGATGATGTCTTGCTCTACCTCTTCATTGCACTCTGCATCGATGTAGTCAAATATCGCCGATCGCAGGTCCCTGATGTCATTCTTCGGGAACTCAAGCACCGCTTCTGAGGTCGTCTGCCCGACGAGTGCTGATTGATTGACGATAAGCGCGAGGAAGAAGAGCGCCACAGCGACCAGAAGCCCCATCAGCACGATCCACTGCCCCTCCTCGTTCAGGCGCGCCATAAGAGCACCTCCACGAGGACGGCTCGAGCCCTCGGTCCATAGGGATCATCCCTACGGCTAGCATTCTCATCCAACTGCACCCACCGGGTCACCCGCACAGCGGATTCCCTTCCTGTCCAGGTTTCGTCAGGTGCAACTGCAACGAGCGGGCGCTCTTTGATCTCGCTGTTCTCCCGGTAGGTGACACTCGCACTCATGTGCAGGTTGTCGCGCGTGCCATCTGTCTTCGCGTTACAGTATCTCAAGAACGTCTCAGCGAATTCAGTGCTGCTGTTGTTCTGGACAAATTCGACCAGCTGGTTCTCCCCACCATTACTATCCGGCGTATCCATCATCGCGAGCACATCGCTTCCGAGCTGTTCAAGCTGCATATCCGGGATATGCGTATCCCCGGTCGTGTAGATGCTTGTTGTGCTGACGACGATGTATGCGGTCAGGATCATGATGAGCCCGGCCGCGATGCCCTCCATCGTATAGAGCTGCCCCGCATCATTCACCATATCGCCACCTCCAGGACGGCGGTCTTGAGGTCGAGGTGGGTGACGTTCGTCGCATTGTAATCATACAGATGGGTGCCGGTGATATTCGTCCTTGGGGGGTCATCATCGAAGTTAAACCGTATATCCAGAATGCTGTTCTGATCCAGAGGGAAGAGTGAGATCGCTGCTGGCTTTAGAACCAGGGAGATGCTGGAGTTGACCGACGTATTCGGCGTGAGGTTGTGTGAATCCCCATCGAGGTACAGGGTATAGGAATCCGGTTTCTCCTCACTGAATGAGAGCCACGGAAGTGAGACCGGCGGGAAGTCTCTCCCTGCCTTCCAGAACGTCACGTTCGCGAGCGTGGCATTTTCGTAGGTACCGTTGAGATAGCCTCCAAAGTCCGTGATCGTCACGTTCACCGGCTCTGTCCTCGGATCGATCTGGTAGATCGGGTTGATGGCTGGGTCCAGAAGATGGCTGAAGTCAAGCCGGACGGTAAAATTCCTCGCGGTAGAACTCCCCTCGTCCCCTGGCGGGTCTGATATGGTATACTGGTCTTTAAAGCTCTCATCAATCTCCGCCACCCCCGGCTCCTTGATCTTCACCACCCGGCGGATGTAGCCGTAGCCGGGGGGCATGGGGCTGCCGGTCTGTTTGAGCTCGTAGGTTCCATCCGGGTTTGAGATATTGAGCGAAAAATTATAGGAGTAGGGGATGTCGCCGAAGATCGCCTTGTTGCGGTAATCATCATCATCGAAGAACGTTCTGTTGAAAAACTTCTCGACCTTCGTCGAAAGAAGGATATTCGGGGTATCCCTCGAGATCGCAAGGCCCATCCGTATAATCTCCTCTTTCTGGTCCTCGTTGTACGACTCCCACGGGGGGTAGACCGGCCACCCCGGATCCTCCACCAGGATCACCCCCGTCCGGTAGGCGACCGCATCATAATCGATGCTGCTGCTCTCAAGCCCGGCGAGGAGCCCCGGCACCATGCTCACCACCATGATCAGGGCGAGCAAAAAGATCGTGAACCCCGCGAGGAGATCGAGTGACAGCATCCCATCATCAGTCAGGGGCCCTACACGATCACCTCCCCGGAGTCTGCCCGGAACGCGAAGGTCTCCATCCCCGCATCCGAGTGGACGGTGATGGAGTAGACCCCTTCCGCGAGCACGATATCCACGGTATCAGCACCAAGCCGGGCCATCGCCGGCGAGAGCACCCCCTCCTGGCTGCGGAGAAGATCGTCGGGGGGGAGGACGGCGGCGATATCCACCTCCGCCTCAGGTAGGGGAGCGGGAAATGAGATCTCCTTCCATCCCATGGCATCGAACGCGAGCCACCGGCTCCCCTCCCCATCCTGGAGACCGAGGATCCAGGATGCGGCCCGACCATCGAGGTCTGCGCCGCTACCGAGAACCTGGTGGACCGCTGTCCCGGTGAGGTTCAGACCCCCCTCAGCCTCAAGCAGATCGAGCTCCGCAGACGCCTCCGCGAGTGTATACGCCTCCGGAGGTTCCGGTAGATCGATGGGAGTGATGCCCCCCCCGGTAGGTGGCGGTGCTGCGGTGCCGAGACAACCGCAGACCATGCAGGCGACGATAAGAAGAACCAGGACTGTTCCCGCGATTCTCATGTAAAACAGTCATTACACATCAGGACATATAAATAACCACCTCTTCGGCACCGCCAGATATCTACTACCTGGACCTGATACTGGAAACGCGCAGGTGACCGACGACAAATATATCTCACGAAACACCCTCCGGCCAACCATGTGCCCCTGCTCCCCCCGGCAGGCCACCATAACATATATCTACCAACTTGTAACAACGATTACTGCAAGGTAAGCATATGGGTAGCACTGAAGAGTTAGACAGCAGACGCGGCCGGTTCGCCGAAGCCGCAAAGTTTCACGGTCACATCTGCCCCGGCCTTGCGCTGGGGTACCGGGCAGCCGAGATCGCTCTTGAACGGCTCCGCTCAGGCCGGTCCGAGGACGAAGAACTCGTCACCATCGTCGAGACCGATGCCTGCGGCGTCGACGCCATCCAGTTCCTGACAGGATGCACCCTCGGAAAGGGAAACCTCCTCATCAAAGACCACGGTAAACACGCTTTCACGTTCATCAACCGCCGGACCGGCGATGCCGTCCGGATCATCGGGAACCCGTCGTTCGACACCAATGCGCTCGACCCCGATCTCGCACCGATCCGGGCACGGGTCTTCCAGGGCGGGGCCTCAGACGAAGATCTGGCCGAGTACCGCAGGAGGATGGAGCGTGTCGTCGAGGCGATCCTCGACACCCCGGCCGAGACCCTCTTCTCCATCCAGGATGTCGATATCGATATACCGGAACGGGCCCGGATCTTCCGGTCGGTGCCGTGCGCAAGGTGCGGCGAGATGACCGCCGAGTCCCGGGTCAGGGTCGAGGATGGAGAACTCGTCTGCTACGCCTGCTCAGAGGAATACACCCGGCGTCGGTGAGGCCGCCCCCCTCATCGCACGATTTTTGCTATCGGTATCTCAAGGATATCCTCGGCACCCGCCCCCTTCAGGTGCGGTATGAGGCCGTTGACAAGCTCCCTCCGCACAACCGTCTGGATGCTGAAGTACTCGATACCGTGCAACCTGCTGACGGTGGGCTTCTTCATCGCAGGGAGGACATCGATGACGCGATCGAGCGCCACCGACGGCACGTTCATCGTCAGGAGCACCTGGTGACGCGCCTCGATGACGCCGAGGAGGAGGGTCGTGATCTCTTCGATCGCTTTTTGTTTCTCCGGATCCTGGAGAGCCTCACGGTTTGCAAGGAGTGCCGTGTGCGACTCCATGATCTCGCCGATGATCTTGAGCCCGTTCTTCTTGAGCGTGCTCCCGGTCTCGGTGAGATCGACGACGACATCCATCAGATCCGGAACCTTCGCCTCCGATGCGCCGTACGAAGCAAAGAGCTTGACGGGGATACCGATATCATGGAAGAACCGCTCCGTTATCCGGGGGTACTCCGTCGTCACCCGGCTCCCCGGGCGGATGGCGGTGACGTCATCGATCGGCTCGTCGCGGTGGACCGCGACAACGATCTTCACGTTCCCATCGCCGGTCTTGCTGTAGGAGAGACTCGCGACCTCGGCGACATCGGCACCGCTCTCCTGCACCCAATCGAGCCCCGATATACCGAGATCGAAGTACCCCATCTGGACGTAGAGCGGTATCTCCTGCGGGCGGAGGATCTTCACCTTCCCTATCCGGTCGTCATCGATACGGGGGTTATAGTCGCGGTCGGTCCGCCTGACCTCGAGGTTAGCCTCTTTGAAGAGCTGGAACGTCTGCGCCTCAAGACTCCCCTTGGGGAGAGCGATCGTGATCATACTTGAGCTGATCGGCGAGAAAAAGAGTTAAAGGTGGTGATATGGATCGCTTCAGTCGATGGTATGGACGACGAGCCCCGAGAGGAGCTTTGGCTCAAACCAGGTGGACTTCGGGGGCATGACGCCGTCCGCATCAGCGATCGCAAGCACCGTCTCGACCCCCACCGGCTGCATGGCTATCGCGAGGGCGTACTCGCCGGAGTCCACGAGGCGCTCAAGCTCGGAGAGGGGTTTTGCCCCGCCCATGTAGTGGAGCCTCGGGTCACCCCGGGGGTCAGCGATGCCGAGCATCCTTTCAAGGATATCCTTTTGCAGCACCGAGACGTCCAGCGATCCGACCAGATCGGCTGGATCCGCGATCGGCCGGGAGACCTCGTACCAGGTCCTCTCCAGGTAGAAATGCATGACATGCGTCGGCGTATCGGTGGACGTGAGTGGTGGTATATAGTATCCCGTGGTGCCAACCTCCCCATAGGGCCGGATATCCCAGCCCGACCGCAGAAGCGCACCGATGAACCCCGGGAGGGTATAGTTGCCGAGGTCCGTAACGAGCCTGCTGTAGCCGTGGATGCGGACACGGTCATGGGCGAAGAGGACCACCATGAACCTCCCGGCCTCCTCAGTGAATCGCCCTTCGTCCCTCCGCCGCTCAGCAACGTTCACCGCTGACTTGGCCCGATGATGCCCATCCGCGATGTAGGTCTCCGGCACGGCCAAAAAGAGATCCTCGAGGCGCGATACCACCTCTTCATCAGTGACCCGGTAGACCTGGTGGAGCACCCCGGGACCCGCCGTGGTGCTCCCATCAGGCTCCACCCCCTCGATGAGGGAGCGGACGTATGAGAATATCTCGCCGGGGTCACGGTAGAGCAGGAAGACGAGGCCGGTGTTCGCGCCGACCGTATCGATATGTCGGGTTCGGTCCTCCTCCTTGTCATACCGCGTAAGTTCGTGCCTCCGGATCCGCCGGTTCTCGTAGTCTTCCGTCGCCACGCAACAGACCAACCCGACGAACTCCTCACCGTTCTGGGTAGCCCGGTAGATATACATACCGGGATCCGGGTCGCGTTGCATCTCCCCATCGGCGAGCATGGCATCGAAGACCTCCCGCGCCCGCTGATAGACCCGCTCGTCATCTGGAGCAACGCCGGGGAGCTCAGCATCCGACCGGCTGACCCGCAGGAAACTCAGGGGCTTCTTCTCGATACATTCCCGGGCTTCCGTGACCGTCACCACATCGTACGGTACGGAAGGAATCTCTTCAGAGTACTGCTGTCCCGGGCGGACTGCAGCAAAACGATAAATCTGAACCATGAAAACCACCGCTCGTATGTGCTTACTATTTTGTCCTCTGACATTATATTAGGTAAGGCGCTCGAAAGCAAGGGTTGGTAACCATGATGCCACTTCAACTCACGATCCGGAGGGCTCGGCCCGAGGATATCCCACAGATAGTTGCCATCGAGAGGATGGTATTCATCGATCCCTGGGGAGAGAGGACACTTCGGGAGTCGCTGATCCTCTACCCTGATATGTTCTTCGTGGCTCTGAACAACGGTGATGTGGCCGGATTTGCCACCGCAGCCGTCGAAGACACCGGTGATGAGCTCTACGGGCATATCATGAATATAGCGGTCGCCCCCGAATACCAGCGCCGTGGGATCGGGAAACGTCTCATCCGCCGCATGGAACAGGAGTTCCTGATCGCGGGTGCGAGCGGCTCCCAGCTCGAGGTCCGGATCACCAACACCAGCGCCCAGGAGTTCTACCGTCGCCTCGGCTACCGGGAGGTCTTCCAGATCAGCTGTTACTACGCAAACGAGGAAGATGCCCTGGTCATGATGAAGTGGTTCCGATTCTAAGTGCCGTCCCTCTCCACCACGATATCATAGACCGCGTGCCACTTCCCGGGCGAGTAGGTCCTGACCATCCGCTCAGTGACCGATCCTGCGGTGACGGCCCGGATCCGGGGGAGACACTCGCCTTCCTCCTCCTGGAGCGCGTAGAGGTGGATCGTCCCGCCATCCCGGCAGAGGCCGGCGGCCGTTTCGAGGAACTGCGGCGCGGCCAGGGGGAGGTTCATGATGACCCGGTCAAACGGCGCAAGACCGATCCGGGCGAGGGCCCCGGCGTCTGCAAGCATCGGGATGATATTCTCTCTCCGGTTGAGCGCTCCGTTGTGGACCAGGAGATGGACGGCGGCGGGGTTGAGGTCAGCAGCAAAGACGACACCTGCCTTCCCTGCGAGGGTGATCGCGAACGGTCCGACGCCGGCGAACATATCGAGCACCCGCTCTCCTTCCTCCATGACATCGAGGATCCGTTGCCGTTCGGTGGCGAGCCGGGCCGAGAAGTAGGCGAGCGCGAGGTCCACGTCGAAGCGGAGCCCGTACTCGATCACCCGGGTGCGGGTGGTGGGAGTCCCGGCGAGGACCCTGAACCGGCGGGTGCGGTACTCTCCCTCGACGGAGCTTTCTGGCAAGAGCACCGTATGCAGTGACGGTCGGGAGGCGAGCAGCATCTCCGCTCCTTTTGGATCATCGTCCTGCATGATGGCGATCCCCCCCACGAGCTCGTGGCGAGGAGGCCTTATACGCTCCGGGAAGGTCTCGAGCTCGCACCGGACCGCGCCTGCGATCCCCTCCGTCACCGGGAGGAAGACGACGTCCCCCTCGGGGCGTGGCTTTCGGCGGCGGTCGAGGATCCCCTCCTCGATCAACCGCCGCCGCGCTGCCTCTGCCTCCCGCCTCGGCACCGCAAGGCACCACTGCTCCTCACTTCCCCTGGGATCACCAGCCATTCTTTAGGTATTGAATCCTCATAGTATTCATGGATGAGTATATCAGGAGGCTTGCAGAGGGCTCCCTCAAACTCTATGCGCTCGAAAAAGAGCTTCCTCCTGAGGAAGCGGTCCGGGTTCGACGGGCGTTCATCGAGGCAGAGACCGGGACCCGCCTACCTGCGGTGGGATCGTTCTCTATCGGGATTGACCGGGTGGTGAAGCGCAACATCGAGAATATGATCGGCACCGTGCAGGTGCCGCTCGGCGTTGCGGGCCCGATCCTGGTGAACGGGGAGTACGCCGCCGCCCGGTCCTGCTACATCCCCCTGGCGACGACCGAAGGAGCGCTCGTCGCGTCGGTGAACCGTGGGTGCTCCCTCATCACGCGGGCCGGGGGTGCGGATGTGCGGATCATGCGAGACGGCATGACCCGGGCGCCGGTCTTTGCCGCCCGCGACGTCGCCCATGCCCGGGAGGTGGTTGCCTGGGTCGAGGGCCATACGGAGGAGATCCGGGAGGCTGCGGAGAGCACCACAAAGCACGGTGAGTTCCTGAGCGCCACCGCCTACGTGGCCGGGACGAGCGTCTTTGTCCGCCTGGAGTTCGATACGAAGGATGCCATGGGTATGAACATGGTGACGATCGCGAGCCAGAAGGTCGGTGAGGTCATCGAGCGGGAGACCGGGGCGCACCTCGTCGCCCTCTCGGGGAATATGTGCACCGATAAAAAACCGGCGGCGATCAACCTGATCCAGGGCCGGGGGAAGACCGTGGTCGCGGGGGTGCGGCTCACCGAGACCATGGTCGCCGACCTCCTCAAGACCGACGCGGAGACCCTCGCCGAGGTCAACTACCGGAAGAACCTGGTGGGCTCGGCACGGGCGGCATCGTTCGGGTTCAACGCCCACGCGGCGAACGTCATCGCCGCCATATTCATCGCGTGTGGGCAGGACGCGGCTCACGTTGTGGAAGGGAGCAGCGCTATAACCACCGTCGACCGGGTGAGCGGGGGGGTCTACGTCTCAGTCACCCTCCCCTCCCTCCCGGTGGGGACGGTCGGCGGCGGCACCTCCATCGATACCCAGCGCGAGTGTCTCGCCATGCTCGGCGTCGCCGGGGGCGGTGACCCGCCGGGGGTCCACGCAAAGGCGTTCGCAGAGATCGTCGCCGCCGGAGTGCTTGCCGGTGAACTCTCCCTCCTCGGCGCCCTCGCGGCGCAACACCTGGCCCGGGCGCACCAGGACCACGGTCGCGGGTGAGACCCCACCGGGGGAAAAAATAGGATAGTCAGCGCCCCACCGGCACGAACTTCGTGCCGTAGTGGATGGTGCCGCTCTCGCCGTCCGCCGCTATCCGGCGGAAGACACTCTTCACCCGCATACCGATCTCCGCCTCCTCAGGAGAGCAGGCGATCTGGGTGGTGAGCCTCGGCCCCTCGTCGAGCTCGACTATAGCGAGGACGTACGGGGTGGTGTTCTCGAACTGGTCGCTTGCCGACCGGATCACCGTGTAGGTGACGACCGTCCCTTCGCCGGTGAACCTGTGATCGACGATCTTACCCTCCCTCCGGCATTCCGGGCAGAGCGACCGGGGCGGGTAGAAGTACTGCCCACAGGTCACGCACTGCGTCCCGATGAGGTTATACCGCTGCGGTATCTTTCTCCAGAACCGTGAAACCGACATGATCTTACACCCCCAGGATATGCACGACGACCGTCGCACCCGTGCCGCCGACGTTATGGGTCATACCGATCTCGGCGTCCACCTGCCTCCCCACCGCATCACCACGAAGCTGGGAGACGATCTCGCAGATCTGCTTGACGCCGGTCGCACCGACCGGGTGGCCGCAGGCTTTCAGGCCGCCGCTCGGGTTCACGGGGAGGTCGCTATCGAGGGCCGTCGCCCCCTCTGCGGTGAGCATCCCTGCCTCGCCCTTCCCGCAGAACCCGAGATCCTCGATCGCGCAGATCTCGGCTATCGTGAAACAGTCATGGACCTCGAGCATGCCGATATCCCTATGGGTGAGGCCTGCCTGGGTGAGCGCCCGCTTCCCCGCCGCCACGGTGGCATCCAGGGTGGATATATCCCTCCGGTCATGGAGCGCTATGGTATCGCTCGCCTGAGCGCTTGCAAGCACCCGCACGGGCGAGTCGGTGAACTCCCGTGCACGCTCGACCGGCACCACCACGGCCGCCGCCGCACCGTCGGTGATCGGCGAGCAGTCGAAGAGCCGCAGGGGATCGGCGACCATCGAAGAGGAGAGGACGGTATCGACCGTTATACGGTTCCGGAACTGCGCGATCGGATTTTTTGAACCGTTCTCGTGGTTCTTCACCGCGACCATGGCGAGCTGCTCCCGGGTGAGCGGGTAGCGGTGCATGTAGTCGTTTGCGATCATCGCGTAGAGCCCGGGGAAGGTCGCACCGGCAAACCCCTCCCACTCGCGGTCCGCGGCGCCCGCGAGCATATCGACGCTCGCCCCGGTCCCGACATCGGTCATCTTCTCAACGCCGGCAGCGACGACGACATCTTCCATGCCGCTTGCGACCGATATCACCGCCTGCCGGAAGGCAAGCCCGCCGGAGGCACATGCCGCCTCCACCCTGGTTGAGGGTATGTGGTTGGTGGCAAGCCCTGCATAGTCAGCTATGAGGGCTCCGATATGTTCCTGCTCGACGAACCTTCCCGCGCTCATGTTGCCTACGTAGAGGGCGTCGATATCCTCACCCGAGACGCCGGCATCCTCGAGCGCCAGGGTCCCGGCCGTGACGAAGAGGTCGCGGAACGATGTGCCCCAGCGCTCCCCGAACTCCGTACACCCGATCCCGATTACTGCTACGTCTCTCATCTCTGCATCACGATCTTTCCCTTGTGTTTAGCGTACAGTGCATAGTCGAGGTAGATGGGGTCTGCGAGCAGCTGCTCCACGGTCGGCGCAGCCGCCCGGTCAAACTCGTCCGACTCGATAACGTCGGTGACGGTGATATCAAAGGCATCGCTCCCCGCCCCCGACCCGAACGACGTGACAAATATCCGGTCGCCGGGCCCTGCCACGTCAAGCGTTGCAGCAAGCCCGATCATCGACGATCCCGAGTAGGTGTTGCCGAGCCTCGGGACGGCAAGGCCGGGTCTGACCTGTCCCTCCGAAAACCCGAGCGCCTTTGCCACCCGGAGCGGGAACTTGGCGTTGGGCTGGTGGAAGACAACGTAGTCGTAATCCTTCGGGCCCGTGCCCATCCGGTCGAACATCAGGTTCGCGGCACCCTGAACGTGCTTGAAGTACCCGGGCTCACCGGTGAACCGGCCGCCATGCCGGGGGTAGCTCTGGCCCTCGCGACGCCAGAAGTCGGGTGTATCGGTGGTGTAGGAGCAGGTCTGGTTGATATCGGCGATGGTATCCCCATCACCGATGACGAACGCAGCCCCGCCGGCCGCTGCTGTGTACTCAAGCGCATCCCCGGGCGCGCCCTGCGCCACATCGGCACCGATGGCGAGCCCGAACGGGACCATGCCACTCCGAACAAGCCCCATGCAGGTCTGGAGACCTGCGGTCCCCGCCTTGCACGCGAACTCGTAGTCGGCGGCGGTCATGTTGGGTGTCGCCCCGATCGCTTCGCCGACCGTGCATGCGGTGGGTTTGACCGCGTAGGGGTGCGACTCGCTCCCCACGTAGATGGCGCCGATCGCCTCCGGGTCGATCTCCCTCCGCAGGAGCGCGGCGCGGGCCGCCTCGACCGATATCGTTGCTGTATCCTCATCTTGGTCAGGGACTGACTTCTCAAAGACCCCGAGCCCTCGTGTGATGTCGTCTGCATTGGCACCCCATACCCGCGCTATCTCAGGGATGGTTATCCGGTATCGCGGTATGTAGACGCCGTACGAATAGATACCTACCATGATTCTCCTCGTAGAGAATTGATGATCATCTCGACATCCATCTCCGTGCAGAGCACCGTGATCCGGTCGTGCTCAGCAAGCCTCGGGATCAGCGGGTGCACCTCCCCCAGACCGATGCCCTGCAGCACGACGCAGCGGGGCTTGAAGGGGGTGACCCGGATCGCAACCATGGGGGACTTCCCGGTCGAGACGTCGGTGAATATGAGCGCACGCTCCGTGCTCCAGCCGTAGATGCGGTTGAACTCGCTTGAAGAGAGCTGGAGGATGGCGTTGAGGCTGTTGATCACCGTATACCCATAGATTGCCTGATCCATCGGGCCGCAGAGTGATGCTGCACCGATGACTCCTGCAAAATCAGAGAGGTTCACGGGGGCTGCATACTCATGGATGTCGTAGATGACGTCTTCGTCAAATTCGCTGTACAAAATTTTAGCAAATTTCTTTATGAACCGGCCACCGTTGTCCTCGTCGATGGCGAGGATCGCATCGACGATCTTGCCGACGATGGCGGTTCCCGGACTCTTTCGTCGTCCGCTTTCGTAGTCACTGATAACTGAGGGCGAGACCTCGAGGCGTTCGGCGAGCAACCCCTGGGGGATATCGAAGCTCTGCCGCCACTTCTTCAAGGCCTGGCCCGGTGAGTCCGAGAGTGTGATCTCTCCTGCCATCTTCTCAGCAAGCTGGTGTCGCACCCCGGATTTCATGCAGATAAGGTTACCATCCGGACTTATAAAATTAGCGTATATCGCTTCGACATTTCACGAAGATCGTCGACCGGGGTCGTTACGCAACCCGTATATAGTATGCATCTCAATTATGATATGATGGTTGAAGCGGAGGATCTGCAGTCCCTGAAGACGATCGCCCTGCTCGGCGGGTGTAGCGGCCCGATATGGCTATCATCTCAGTCCCTCGGCGACGAACTGGGCATAAGCCCTCAGACCGCATCGAGACGCCTGATTGCGCTTGAGCGGCAGCGGTTCATCGTCCGATCGATGAAGCCTGACGGCCAGCACGTCGCTGTCACGAGGGAGGGCGAGCAGCAGCTGAAGCGGGAGTATACGGATTATATCAGGATATTCAACCCGAAGCGCAGGCAGTTCATCCTGACCGGGACCGTCATCAGCGGTCTCGGGGAGGGACGCTACTACATGAGCATCCCTCACTACAAAGAACAATTTTCCCGATGTCTCGGCTTTGAGCCCTTCCCCGGCACCCTGAATATCAGGCTCGACCCGGCGAGCATCCAGGTCCGGGAAGAGATCGAACATATCGAGTGGTTCGAGGTCCCGGGGTTCGTCGCCGACGAGAGGACCTTTGGTGATGCCAAAGCGCTTCCCTGCCGGATCCGGGGTTATGAATGCGCGATCGTTGAGCCCTCCCGCACCCACTACCTGACGGATATCGTCGAGGTCATCGCCGGCCTCGAACTCCGCAAAACCCTGAACCTGAACGACAACGATACGATCGAGGTGGAGATTAACCATGATTGATGCAGCCATAGAGGCCCTTGCCAGGGGCGAGTTCATCCTTCTCTACGACTTTGATAACCGGGAGCGCGAGACCGATTTCGCGATCCGATCCGATGCGGTCACACCGGCCCACATACGACAGATGCGCAAAGACGGGGGCGGGTTGATCTGCACCTCGGTGCACCCTGTTGCCGCAAGGAGGCTCGGCCTCCCGTTCGCCCACGATATCCTGCGTGATAGTGGCTTCGTCGAGAGGGATGGCGAGATCCCCTACGACCGGAAGAACCACTCGTCGTTCTCGCTCTGGGTGAACCATCGGGAGACCTACACCGGGGTTACGGACCGTGACCGTGCCCTGACGATCACCTCGGTCGCGGAGGAGGTGGAACGATCGCTCAATGGCGGAGGGCACGACTTTGCGGCCCATTTCCGGACACCCGGCCACGTCGCGCTCCTGCGTGCCGCCGATCGACTGCTCGATGAGCGGCGCGGGCAGACCGAGCTCTCCGTCGCGCTCGCCGTCCTGGCGGGGATCACCCCCGTGGTCACCATATGCGAGATGCTGGATGACGAGACCGGGTTCGCCCTCTCAAAGGATGATGCGGTGAGCTACGCGGAGGAGCACGGGCTCGTCTTC
>JAAZOW010000003.1 GCA_012797575.1 Methanomicrobiales archaeon
CTGGTGTTATAGCTGGAGCGGTTGATCGAATCGACGGTCTCCTGCCTCCTTCCAAATACGATCACCTCCCCGACCTTCCTGGAGAGGCTCTGCGCGACGGCGGTGCCCATGCTACCGGCGCCGATGACTCCCACCCTAGATAGTATCGCGATCACCTCCAGGCAGCGATTATGCCTGCGATGCTCTTAGCGTACCTTAGGTCGTGGATGTCGTCGATCTCTGTCCATTTTAGATCGTTCGTGAATGAGTATGCGAGATCTCCATCCTCTGACAGGGACTGGTATATGAAGTCGTAGTAGGTATTCGGATCATCCGCGGCCAGGGCCTCCAGCAGACGTTTTGCTGCACCGAGATCCCTACCAACGATCTTCGAGATGCCGATGAACTCCCCGGTCGCCCTCTCTACCGGGACGGCCTTTCCCATCTCTTCGATGCGATTGTTTACTATCCTCACTTTGAATGACTCTTCTGTCAGCGACTTCACGTTATCAACCGCGATCGTGGTCTGGTGTGCCTTTACCACATCGTTCAGGATGGCGCGGTCATACAGCAGATCGCCATTCAAGATGACGACTTCGCCATGCGCGCCAGCTAGCCCGATATGCAGGGAGTAGGCTGTATTCGTTGACAGGTAGTCGTCATTGCGAACTAAGTTGAAGTCGGCGCCATACTCTCTCTCCAGCATCGCGCACGCCTTTTGCACCAGCTCCGCCCTGTACCCGATGACAACAGTGATTGTGCCCGCATCAAGGGATACCAGATCAGCGACCATTCGTTCAAGTAATGTGCAGCCGTCGATGGGGAGCAGGCACTTCGGGCCGATCTCCTCGAGGTTCATATCGCCGCTCAACCTTTGCCCGCGCCCTGCTGCCAATATCACCCCGATCAAACAAAACACCAACCCGGCCTTATCAAGGGTCACATACCTTCAGGCCATAAGAAGATTTGGCTGTTGACTGCGCATCAGTACCTCGCGGGCAGTCATGGACGATCTGCACCGTTTTGGACAAATCGCGGCCAAAGGGTGCCGGGAAGGGCAAAAATTCAGCTCCCTTCCTCTTCACGGGGGTGATCCCGGGTTAACGCTGTTCGATCAATTCGCAGACCCTTTCACATGCAAGTCCGTCAGCGTGCTTGAACGTCAGTCTCTGTAGCCTGACTCTCTCCGGCTCCCACTTGTCGGGGTCCGCAAGGGCGGTTGTAAGAGACGCCATCAATTCATCAATGGTGGTTGAGATATCGCCCGGTGCCCAGTCGCGAAAGGGTTCGAGGATAAATCCCCTCATTCTCTTATATTCCTCTATATCAGGTGCGTGGAAGACGATAGGCCGATTCATGTGGAGGAAGTCGAAGTATATCGATGAATAGTCGGTGATCAGGACATCAACAGTGCTCAAGAAGTCGTAGATGGTAGTACCGATCTTTTGTAGATCATCGTTTAGGAGTATGCAGACGTACTCGCCGTTGTAGGTTTGAAACACACCTTCATCGTGGGGGTGAGGTTTACAGATGAACAGAAGGTCTTCGTCCTCTAAAAACCGGCGGAATTTCTCATCTGCGAGGATCTCTTCAAGAATTCTACGGCTCGCGTCGACGTCGTACTCCCGAAAGGTTGGAAGGTACAGGAGGATCTTCTTCTCAGCGATGTCATTTCGACCAAGGATGCTGCATAGTGCCTCCATCCCGGAACCTTTGGGGCCGTAAAGCGCATCACAGCGGGGTTGCCCCAGGATCAGAATCCTGCCGGGATCGATCAGGAATGCGGAAGAGAAGATCAGCCGCTCGAATTCTGAAGTTGTGATGAGGTAATCCACAGAATTCGCAAACCGTCTCAATCTCCACGTTGCAGAGAGTCGTGCAAGGGTGCCCGGGTGGTTGATGCCGGCAAAGTGACCGATTGTCTTCAATGGAAGGCCATGCCACAGCTCGATGCTCACCTGGCCTTTGGACTTCCAGGCGGGTGTACCGTGGGTGCTGATGATGTACTTTGCCGTCAGCGCGTGGTAGATATACTCACGTGATCTCCGGATGGCGTGGTCTGCGTTGACTGGAGAGTGGACGCACCAGATAAGTCGATGAGTTTTGTCGAGACCTGATTTGAGCATGCTATCGTACACGTACTTCGCGTTATCGGAGAGGTCGGGTACTGAGAAGAACAGGATCTTTCGATCATCCTTTGGTATGAACCGAGATAATGCCGAGAGGGTGAGCGTAACAGCATCATAGGCCAGCGATCGGATGCCGTCGATAAACCCGGGGGAAGCCATCAGATCGAGGGTATACCCACGTACTCCTAGTTTAAGTGTGGGGTCGATGTGCGAGCTGGTCGCAGATGAAGTCCGTTAGCAACTATAGGGCGAATACCGAGGCATTACATCGGCTTTGGCTACTCTACGAGCGGATAGAACACTGCTCATGCCTATCGGGGCGACTCGTCGATCGTCCTCTCTGCGGCGTGGGGCTATGGCGTGCCGGTGGCTGTCCTCCATGTCCAGCATCTATACGAGAATAATTATAAATACCCTGCTTATAAAAGAGAGGCCGCTCAACGTCCTTCGTCCATGCCAGGACAGGGGAGTCTTGAGCTACTGCCTATGCGTATCTGTATGCTCACCACGACCCACCGCCCCCGTGACGGTCGGATATTCGAGAAAGAGGCGAAGAGCCTTGCGAAGGAGCACGACGTCACGATCGTCGCCCCCTCGGATGCTGGGGGCGCTACAGAGGAGGGGGGCGTGCGGATCATCACCATACCAAGACCTGCATCTCCCCTGCTCCATCCGATGACGCTCTGGCGGGTGTTTCAGGTTGGTCTGGGTGAGGAGTGCGACGTCATCCATTGTCACGAACCAGACGCCCTCTTTCTGGCGCTTCTGCTGAAGGCGCTGAGAGGCAGGAAGGTCGTCTATGACATCCACGAGCACTGGCCGAGCGAGATACCGTTTGACCTTGGCCTCCCCAGTGGGACTACTCTCACAAAGATCCTTGAGTCTCTGATCTCGCCGATGGAGATTCTGCTCGCACGGTTTGCTGATGCCAATATCGCCGTCAGTGAGAGCGTTGCAGAACGGTTCTATGGCGATGGGGTGGGGCCTGTGATCATATCCAACTACTCGGTCACCGCCCTGGCGCCGCCGGTTCCGGAGGAGAGGAATGGTCATAGCGTGGTCTACATGGCCGGGAACATGCAGATGTTTCATGGCATCAGGGAGTGTATCCAGGCGATCTCGAAGGTAGAGGCAACGTTCCCCGATGTCTCCCTGACGCTCGTCGGGAACGTCCGCGCGGATATCGGCGCGATCGCGGCGAAGACCAATCCAAGGCCCGAGATCACGATGACGGGCTACCTCCCCTACCGCGAGATGTATGAGGCCCTGTGTAGGGGGAGTATCGCCCTCCTTGTCTTCCAGCCCGACTACTACAACGCCTACATCGGCCTCCCGAACAAACTCTTCGACTACATGCTCTGCGGTCTCCCCATCGTCGCAAGCGACTTTCCTGAGATCAGGAAGGTGGTCGAAGGGGCAGGGTGCGGGGTGCTCGTCGATCCAACGGATCCGGGCGCGATTGCGGAGGCGATCGTTTACCTGCTAGAGCATCCCGAAGAGGCGCGGAGGATGGGGGAGAACGGGCGGGTGGCGGTTCTTGAGAGGTATAACTGGGGGGAGATGGAGGGACGGTTGTTTGGGGTGTACAGGGCGATTGGTGGAAATACCGGCATCTGAAATTTTCCATGAAAAAAATCGATACGGTCTCCTGTCCCCTCTGACCGAAACGATCTAGCTCCACTCCCGGGTGAGCTGTTACTGTAGCTGCTCCCATGCCTTACGGAAGACTCGGGCCAGATTTGTTCAGGCAACTTTCCCGCATCTACTCTCGCATAGCCGGGGGGCATGTCCTGGGGGTAACCTAGGAGGAGGCCCCGCCAGGCAGGAGAAGGGGTGAGTCTTCCTCCCGGTAGTATTCGGGATGGTCGCTGTTCCGGGCATCGGTGAATGCCTTTCGATCGAGCACCCGAACCGGGTTGATCACTATGGCAATATCGTAAAGATCTATCCAGAGCGGGGCATGGAAAATCCGGCCAGATCAAATCTGAATATCTAGCAACGCTGATTTTATTCCACAATTAGATAAGGTATAAATTAATATCTATCATATTGACTTATTCGAGTAAGCGCATTCCGGACCCGGTCGAACCTGCAGAGACTGTACATCCTGAAAGAGGCTTAAGATATGATTGGGGTAGAATACGACGATGAGTACGCAGTCCAGGAAGTGTTTCAGTTACTGAAAGTTCCCTGGGAGTGGTATACCCCGACATCTACCTACGATGTTGTCATAACAAAAAACAGCCATATTTCGGATGCCTGTAATGTAATCAACCTTGCTAACAACGATCTGATCAAAAAAGTCGCTGATACGCTCAACGACGGTCTCCCCCGAAACCGTACGCCGATCTGTGAGGAGTACCTGGAGGCACTGCGCCAGCAGATAAAGCGTTTTTCCCCGCTGATCGAGATTCCTCCGATACCCTGGGGGTATACTTACTCGCTTGCGCTCACGCACGACGTGGATATAACCTCTGTCAGGGAGAGATCCGTTCCATCAGTCCTCTACGCAGCTTACAACTGTATCCTTCAGCGAAGACCCCTCGAAGGGGCCAGGATCGTGCTCGCGAAACTCGGCCTTGCAGAGGATCCCTGGGATCTCTTCGAGACCTGGAGAGAGCTTGAAGAAAGACACCAGGTAAAGTCCACGTTCTACTTCCTGCCTCAGAGCGGCCATGCAGGAATCGGCTCCCCAAAGATTCGTGCTGGACACTACTCAATCGATGATGTTCCGATCAAGGAACTGACTGCAGGCGGCTGGGAGGTGGGGGTTCACGGCATAGACAACTGGATAGATAGGGGTAGTGCCAATGCCGAACGTATCTCGCTTCTGAAGGATGCAAGGGTAAAGGTGGGCACACGGGTTCACTGGCTGCACTTCGATGAGGGCACATGGCAGATCCTCGATGACGCTGGCTACGAGTATGATTCAACGTTCGGATACAATGAGGATGTTGGGTTCCGGGCTGGGACGCTACAGGTCTACAAGCCACGCGGGGTGGAGAGACTGCTGGAACTCCCTCTCCACATCCAGGACGTCAGCCTGTTTGGAAGGTACTGCTGGCTCACGACGGAGAAGGGATGCGAGCGGGTAGACTGCCTGCGTCTGGATGAAGATGAGGCGTACCGGACCTGTAGCGAGATCCTCGATCAGGCGATGCGGCACGGCGGCGTTGTCACAGTTCTCTGGCACAGCGACTGCCTGGCCGCGCCTCGTGATTGGGGTGACGTGTATACGGGTATCATCAACAGGGCAAAAGCGGACAATGCCTGGATCACCCGCGCGATCGATGTCGTCGACTGGTTCAGGATGCGCCGCTGTGTCCGGTTAGACTATTCGAAAACCAAAGA
>JAAZOW010000164.1 GCA_012797575.1 Methanomicrobiales archaeon
GCATGCCCGCACTCCGCCCTCTCGCAGCTGGGATGATCAGGGAACACTTCGAGTTCCGGCAGACGATCGCCACCATCCTTGCCGACGATCCACGGCATGTGGAGGCGGCGAGATCCGGTATGATGACCGCCCGGCAGGAGGTCGAGCGGCAGATCACTACGGATCCCTATTTTTCAGTGACACTTGAGCCGTATGTCCCGGAGTGCCCGGGCAGGACTGTCGGCCGCATGGCCCGGGCGGCAGGAGATGCCGGGGTCGGACCCATGGCGGCTGTTGCGGGCGCCATCGCCTGGGCGGGGGTGGAGACGATGGTCGAGGCGGGCGCGGCATTTGGCCTCATCGATAACGGGGGGGATATCGCTCTTGTGAGTGATCGCGAGATCCGGATAGGCATATTTGCGGGAGAGTCGCCCTTGAGCGGGCGCTTTGCGTTTCTGCTCCCGCCGCAGGATGAGATCCTCGGTATCTGCACGTCCTCTGCGACGGTAGGGCCATCCATCAGTCTCGGCATCGCTGACGCCGTGACGGTCTTTTCTCCTGACGTCGCTGTCGCGGACGCCTGGGCGACGGCGATCTGCAACCAGATCGCCCGAGACGATACGTCCATCCTCGATACCCTCCCGGGCACAGGGGTTTTGGGGGTGCTCGCCCTCATCGACGATACGGTGATCCGCTGGGGCGACCTCCCCCGGATTGTGCGGGCACGGGTGGATGAACGATTGATCACCACGGGAAGGCGGCCCTTCTAAAGCCATCCCTCGTCCAGGTACCCGGCCATCTCCCGGTATGCCCCCCGCCCACGGAACTCCGCCTGCACCCGCTCCCCGTCGGTGAGCAATACGATCGGATCCCCGTCCTTCATCTGGAAGACGACCTCAAACATATCGATCTCATCGATGATGACCCCGCGGACGAGATCCGACGCCGCATGGAGCTGTAACCGCTCTCTCGTCAGCTCGTCGGGAACCTCCCGGAAGTAGTAGTAGAAGACCTGGTAGGCGTTGAGGAAGTCGGAGGCGAGGAGAGCCTCCCTGATCTCGCCATCGAGCGTATCCAGCACCTCAGCCAGCCGCTCATCGTCATCATCACTGATCTCGAAGAGTTTATCAGCGAGCCCTGCCAGTTCGATATAGTCAACCATTGTCCTCTTCTCACCTGACCCTCGCCGCACCTCAGGCCTGCGATCTGCTCAACCGAAACGGTGCGGCCGGCATATGAATAACTATATCGGTTCTCTCGGAAAAAGAATAGGTGTGCGTGAGGAAGATCTGGACTGGGCCATATACCACTGTATTCCGGAAAGTGGTGGTGTTCCGACCAAAGACCTGGTGGCAACCACCGGTTTTGAATCCTCTGAGGTCATGGCATCTCTTGAGCGCCTTGAGCGCTACCTCCTGATACGGCGGTCCGGGGAGGTGGTGAGGCTTCTATCCATCCAGGAGTCCCTGATCGAGTGCCAGTGCCGGTACACAAGGGATCTGCCATTTACCATCGAGAACGGTGTCATAAAGGCGAAGGGGAGAGAGGAGTGAGGAGATGCCGACCGTAGCGGTGCTCCGGATAGGCCACCGGCCGGAACGCGACCAGCGGGTGACGACCCATGTCGGGCTTGCGGCGCGGGCGCTCGGGGCAGAGGGTATGTACCTCGCCGCAGATGACTCTGGCGTGATTGCGAGCATCGATGATGTGGTCTCCCGGTGGGGAGGGGACTTTTTTGCGGAGGATGGCGTTCGATGGCGCCGGTGCATCGAGGACTGGAAGGCCGGTGGCGGCAAGGTGGTCCACCTCACGATGTACGGGCTCAGGATGACCGATGTCATCGACGAGATCCGGGACCAGGAGCGGGTGCTCGTGGTGGTGGGGGCCGAGAAGGTGCCGGGTGATATCTATGGTCTTGCTGACTACAACGTCTCGGTGACCACCCAGCCCCACTCCGAGATCTCTAGTCTCGCTCTCTTCCTCGACCACCTCTTTCTGGGGAAGGAACTCGATAGAGAGTACCCGGACGCGAAGATACGGATCGAGCCGACAGCCACAGGGAAGAGAGCGGTGGAGCGGTGAGAGGGCGGGTTCTGGTTGCCGGGTTTGCCACGCGACATGTGGCGCAGTCGGCCCGCCGGGCCGGCTACACGGTCTACGCCGTCGATAACTTCTGTGACCAGGATCTCGCCTGGTTCACGGAGGACTGTATCACCTACGAGGAGAACGCCGAGATCTCGGAGAAGATCGCTGAGATGGCCGCACGCCACCCGGTGGATGCGCTGGTTGTCACCTCTGGTGCTGAGGCCGTCGGGACGACTATCCCGCTCTACGGTACGCCGCCGCGGAAGGTGGAGCGGTTCCTCGATAAGCTTGAGATCCAGCGGTTCTTCGAGGAGCTGGATGTTCCGGTCCCGTCGCTTGCCGAGGATGGGCATTACCCCGTGATGGTCAAACCGCGCCTGGGATCAGGGGGATGGCGTAACGCCATCGTGAGGAGTGAGGAAGAGCTCCGCCGGTGGCAGGAGGTCTGGCCGGATGTGCCCTACGTCGCCCAGAGCCTTGTCGACGGGATCCCTGCAAGCGTCTCCTGCGTCGCGGATGGCCGACGTGCGCGGGCGATCGCGGTCAACCGCCAGATCCTGCGGGGGGAGGGGGAGCGGGCACACGGGTTTGCCGGATCGGTCACCCCGTTCGGCCATCCGCTTGCCGGGGATATGGTTGCGTGCGCGGAACGGATCGCAGCAGCGAGCGGGTGCGTGGGCTCGATCGGTATCGATTTCATGGCAGGGGAGAGGCCGTGGGCGATCGAGATCAATCCCCGGTTCCAGGCGACCCTGGATACCGTGGAGATGGCGATCGGGGAGAGCGTCTTTGCCATGCACATGGATGCCTGTCGCGGTGCCATCCCACCGGCAAGGCCCGTGGCCCGGGGGGTCGCAATCAGGAGGATCCTCTTCGCTGAACGAGATATGCGGCTCTCTGCAGACCTTGCCCCGCTTGCGCCCCGGGTTGCCGATATCCCCTGGCCGGATACCGAGTTTGAGGAGGGAAACGCCCTCGTGAGCGTCTACGGGTGGGGGGAGACGGAGGCTCTGGCATGGTCGGACCTGGAGAGGAATATTGGGTCTGTCCAAGAGGTAATCGGGGTCTGATCGAGCCTGTGGGCCCGATCGCGGGAAAGGGCATTATGGGTTGAGAGCACACTATTGTTGGGTATCGATTCTTTATCTTTCGGTGGTGAAGGGGGCGTAGCGGGAAGACCCGGTCGCGGAGATCGGGGATGGGCGCTCCGCCCCTTCGTCATGCATTCTGTGTACTTACCGCAAGCTATA
>JAAZOW010000082.1 GCA_012797575.1 Methanomicrobiales archaeon
CCAGGTGTTATGGATAAGGAGGACGCGGCAGACGTCCGCAGGGTTCTCAACCGACTCGGGATCGCGATCGATGTGCACTTGGGCATACCCGATCCCGACGCTGGCAAATATGACTGACGGAAGCACCTTCACCCCCTATGCTGGCGATGATCGGTGCTGCGCACAGAGGCGCTCCAATCTCCGGTATCTTCCCTCCCAGAGCCCGGCGCACGCACTTCTTCGGGGATCGACCCGCAGAGAAAGTTCGCCGCATCGGGTGCTGTCAGAAACGCCTGGAACTGAGAGATTATCGAAAGCCATACACTATAAGTGCCTATACGACCAATATAGACTGTGAGTTTTGCTGTGATTCAAGACACCGCTCGTTTAGCGGAGGTCATAGATGACTGACACCTACAATGCTTCCCATATTACGGTACTTGAGGGCCTACGACCCGTGCGCGAACGTCCTGCCATGTACATCGGAAGCACGGAAGCCCGGGGCCTGCACCACCTGATCTACGAGGTTGTGGACAACGCCGTAGACGAGGCTCTCGCCGGGTTCTGCGACCTGATACTGGTGACCATCAACCGGGACGGTTCAGTCACGGTAGAGGATAACGGACGTGGCATCCCCGTCGATATCATGCCCCATTACGGCAAGAGTGCTCTTGAGATCGTCCTCACGGTGCTCCATGCCGGTGGTAAGTTCGATAAGAATACCTACCAGGTCTCCGGTGGCCTGCACGGCGTCGGCGTATCGGTGGTCAACGCCCTCGCAGCCTGGTTTGACGCGACGGTCTTTCGGGACGGCAACATATATCGGATGGGGTTCCGGCAGGGGCTCGTTGCAAAGCCGCTCGTAGGCCGTCCGGAGTCTGAACAGGAGATGGTGCTCCGGTATGAGGAGCGCTACGGCATATCACCCGGACGGCCTCTGGACTATGAACGCCTCCAGGGCACCCGGATAACGTTCCAGCCTGACCGCACAATATTCGAGACGGTCGAGTTCGATTATGATATGCTGGAACACCGGCTCCGTGAGCTTGCCTACCTCAACAGCGGCCTTACAATCAATCTCCGGGATGAGCGCACCGGGGACTCCGCCACCTTCTGCTTCGAGGGCGGTATCAAGGAGTTTGTCACCCGAATCGGTGAGGGGAAGGAGAAGCTCCATGCCGATGTGATCTACTTCCAGAGAAGCGACCCTGAAAGCCTTGTCGAAGTCGATGTGGCCCTGCAGTATAACGACTCATACTCAGAGATGGTCTACACCTACGTCAACAGCGTGAATACCCGGGAAGGCGGCACCCACCTCGAGGGCTTCCGGAGCGCCATCACCCGTGCCATCAATAGCGCCGCCCGCAGGAACAATCTTCTCAAGAGTACTGACGCCCAGATCCGGGGCGAAGATGCCCGGGAAGGGCTTGCTGCCGTTGTCAGCACCCGGGTCGCTGAACCCCAGTTTGAGGGGCAGACAAAGACACGCCTTGGGAACAGCAATGTCCGGGGCATCGTTGATTCGCTCGTCTACTCATCGCTCATCGAGTACTTCGAGGAGCATCCAAGGACCCTCCAGGTGATCGTGGATAAAGCGATGGCAGCGGCACGGGCTCGGGAAGCCGCTCGGAAGGCGCGTGAGCTCGCCCGCCGGAAGAGCACGCTTGAGGCGATCGGGCTACCCGGGAAGCTCGCAGACTGCCAGGAGCGCGATCCGGCAAAGAGCGAACTCTATATCGTGGAGGGAGATTCAGCGGGTGGTTCCGCGAAACAGGGCCGGGACCGAAAGTTCCAGGCCATCCTCCCCCTGCGAGGAAAGATCCTGAACGTCGAGAAGGCATCGGAGCACCGGATCCTGAAGAATGCCGAGATTCAGGCGCTGGTATCGGCAATCGGCACCGGAATCGGCGACAACTTTGACATCGAACGGGCCCGGTATCACCGGGTTATACTGATGACCGATGCGGATGTGGATGGTGCGCATATCCGAACCCTCCTTCTCACGTTCTTCTACCGATATATGACGGAGTTGGTCAAGAGCGGTTACATCTACATAGCCCAACCCCCCCTCTACCGGGTTGCAAAAGGCCGGCAGGAGCGTTACGCCTACCGGGAGGAGGAGATGCGGGATATCGTCGAAGAGTGGGGCGAGAAGGGTGTCGCGATCCAGCGGTACAAGGGTCTTGGTGAGATGAACGCCGATCAGCTCTGGAACACCACGATGGACCCGGAGAACCGGGTGCTCAAGCAGGTGCTGATCGAGGATGCTGTCTATGCCAACGAGATATTCGAGAAGCTGATGGGGGAGAGTGTGGATGCCCGGAGGGACTTCATCCGCCGGCACGCAAAGGAGGTGATCAACCTTGACGTCTAAGGGAGTCATCCCGGTCAACATCGAAGAGGAGATGAAGTCATGCTACATCGATTACGCGATGAGCGTGATCATCGGTCGCGCCATCCCTGACGTGAGAGACGGCTTAAAACCGGTCCACCGGCGCACCCTCTACGCCATGTGGGAGATGGGCAACGCGAGCGATAAGCCCCATAAGAAGAGTGCCCGTGTTGTCGGAGACGTGATGGGGAAGTATCATCCCCACGGTGACTCAGCCATCTACGATACGCTGGTGAAGATGGCGCAGCCCTTCACCTACCGCTACATGCTGGTGGACGGTCAGGGGAACTTCGGGTCAATCGATGGGGATTCCGCCGCGGCGATGCGGTATACCGAGGCGAGGCTCACGAAGTTCTCGGAAGAGATCCTGGTTGACATCAACAAGGAGACCGTCGACTTCTCCCCCAACTTCGATGAATCACTTCAGGAGCCAACCGTCCTCCCGGCACGGGTCCCAAACCTCCTCGTGAATGGGTCGAGCGGGATCGCGGTGGGTATGGCAACGAATATGCCACCCCACAACCTCGGGGAGGTCTGTGAGGCGATCTGCCGCACCATCGATGATCCTGGGATATCCACGGAAGAGTTGATGCAGATCATGCCCGGTCCTGACTTCCCGACCGGCGGGGTCATCATGGGGATCGGAGGGGTCAGGGATGCCTACCTCACCGGGCGCGGGAGGTGTGTCGTCAGGGGGATCGCAGAGATCGAGGAGGGACGGACTGTGCAGATCGTCATAACCGAGATCCCCTTCCAGGTGAATAAGGCTCGTTTGATTGAGCATATCGCAGACCTTGTCCGCGACAAAAGGGTCGAGGGGATCAGCGATATCCGCGACGAGTCGGATCGGGACGGCATGAGGATCGTGATCGATCTCCGGAAGGGTATCGCACCTCAGGTCGTCTTGAACTACCTCTACAAGCACACCGCGCTTGAGTCCACCTTCGGCATCATCAACCTCGCCATCGTCGACCGCCAACCTCGCGTCTTAAACCTGAAAGAGCTCATCCACGAGTTCCTCAAGCACCGGGTGGAAGTCGTCCGACGGCGGACTGAGTTTGATCTCAGAAAGGCCGAAGAGCGTATGCATATCCTCCGTGGTCTCCTTGTGGCCCTCGACAACATCGATGCCGTCGTTGCCACCATCAGGGCGTCAGGGACGACCGGAGAGGCACAAGAAGCGTTGGTAGCAAAGTTTGCCCTTGACGTGGTGCAGGCGGACGCGATCCTCTTGATGCAGCTCCGGAGGCTTGCGGCGCTTGAACAGCAGAAGATCCTGGATGAGCGTGATGTCCTTGCCGAAGAGATCGGGCGGCTCACTGCGATCCTTGCGAGTGAGGCGAGCATACTCGCTGAGGTCAGGAAAGATCTCGTCGAGGTCAGTGCCCGTTACGGCGACGAGCGGAGGACCCGGATCGGGCGCGCGGTTGGAACTTTCGACAAAGAGGATCTCATCGAGGATAAACCGATGCTCGTCTCGATCACCTCCTCAAACTACATCAAGAGGATCGACCTCGATACCTACCGGAAACAGAGACGTGGAGGCCGTGGTGTCATCGGGATGGCCACAAAAGATGACGATGGAGTCGAGAACGTCTTCGCCGCGAGTATGCACGATTACCTTCTCTGCTTCACCGATAGAGGGAGGATCTACTGGCTGAAGGTCTACGATCTCCCTGAGGGGGAGCGGACAAGCAAGGGCAAGGCAATCGTCAACCTCTTAAATCTCAGCGCCGACGAACGGGTGACCACGGTGATCCCGGTCAGGGAGTTTGCCCCCGATCATTACCTCTTCTTTGCGACAAGGGGTGGAACGGTTGCAAAGGTGGCGCTTGATGAGTTTTCACGGCCCCGGCAGACCGGGATAAACGCCATCAATCTCCGCGATGGTGACGAGCTTGTGGATGTGAAGAAGACCGATGGAGACCAGGAACTTGTCCTGACGACGCGGTTCGGGCAGAGTCTCCGGTTCCATGAGGAGGTTGTCCGCGTGGTCCACCGCAACGCCATGGGGGTGCGGGGGATCCGGCTCCGCCACGGCGATGCCCTGCAGGCCGTATCCCTGGTCGAGAAGGATCATCTCCTCACCATCACCGAGCAGGGATACGGGAAGCGGACGGAGTTTGATGAATTCCGCAGCTACGGCAGGGGCACGATGGGTGTGCGCAACATCGTCACCGATGCCCGGGCCGGGAGCGTCGTGGGGTCGATGGCGGTCTCTGACGACGATGAGATAATCGTGATGAGTGAGTCTGGAATTGTCATCAGAACGAAGGTCTCCGAGATCTCGATCCAGAAGCGCAACACACGTGGCGTCTGGGTCATGAGGCCCGATGAGGGTGACCGGGTCATCGGGTTTACCATCCTTGACTCCGGTGAGGACGGCGAGGCGAGCTGATGCCCCCGGCCCTCCCGGGCTTCGCTCACGGAGTATCTGGTCGCAGGGGATGAGCGCGCCCGGAGGAGGCTACCGGACCCGATCACATCATCCCGACCGGAGCCCTTCCCCGATCTGCGAAGGCTTCCCCCCTGTCAGCATTTCTCCTCGAAATCGTGGCAGATGCTCTGCTCCCCGCTCCAGGGCAGCGCCACGGTTGAGTGACTTTCCGTGAAGCAGAGTATCCCCGCTCTCGATATGCCGGCATCTCCCACCCCGCCCTCTCCCCGGGCAGCGTGGCACCAGAGAAGCCAGAGGA
>JAAZOW010000297.1 GCA_012797575.1 Methanomicrobiales archaeon
AGCGGGGTGGATGTCCGGTTCGTCTTCAAGAAGGACGATGCGTCACACCAGCTCCAGGGACTCTGGTTCGACTCTCCGAAGCTGCGTAGCTGAGAAAACCCCTCCGATGAGGGCGGCGGGAACCGTAACCCCCGGCACCCACCTCAGGTTTTTTTTGATGCAGGATCCGCAGCCTATCCAGCGCACCACCTCGCCTTGATGACGAAGATGCCATCTTGCGGCCCGGAGACGGGAAACATGCATCTATATATGTCCGGGCGACGAGGCAGGCCCATGGCGACGTCTAGACTTATGGAATATTTCAACAAGCAGCCGAGGATCGGCGTCCTCAGCACCGCGAGCAGGGATGGAAAGGTCGATGCGGCCGTCTTCGGCTCACCGCAGATGGCCGACGAAGAGACCGTCATCGTGGCGCTCGGGGAGAACCGCACGTATGAGTACCTCCGGGAGAACCCGCATGCTGTCTTCACCATCGTGGAGAGCGGAGAGACGATCGCAGACTGGAAGGGACTCAGGGTCTACCTGCGGATGAAGGAGCACGCATCGTCCGGAGAGATGTTTGAGACCTATAAGAGGGATCTCGCCCGGGCTGTAGGCGAAGAGGCGGCGGCGATGATCCATGCCGTGGCGACGTTCGAGGTCGATGAGATCCGGCCCCTCGTCGATATGGGCCAGGGCTGGGAGGCCTCTATCCCTGGGGGCAGCCGGGGTTAGTCGCTCTTGGGCGATAGATGATTACCCCATGCGATGCGCAAGTTACGGGCCATAGATACTCAATCTGACATTCAGCCTCGATATCTTTATCGTGGTCGGACGGCTACAGCGCGACCCACAGCCCGGGGACTGCGGCGACACTGCTTGCACGTGAGCAAGTGAATACGTGGCCTCCTGGCTGCGCTAGGAGGCTAGGAGATGCAGGAGACACGTAACAGCATCAAGAATATCTGGGGAGATCGTACCCCATACCGTGGAGAGTGGCCGGCTCGCGTGGATGCGAGAGTGCTCGAGGAGCCCGAGCAGTGGGTCCAATCTGCATGTGTACTCTGTTCAAACGGCTGCGGTATAGATATCGGCGTAAAGGATGGGCGTATCGTCGGCGTCCGGGGTCGGGAGGTGGATCGGATCAACCATGGGCGGCTCGGGCCGAAGGGACTGCACGGCTGGGTCGCAAACAACAGCCCTGATCGTCTCACAAAGCCGCTCATACGGGAGGATGGCATACTGCGTGAAGCATCGTGGGGCGAGACCATGGACCTCATCGTCCGGCGAAGCCACGAGATCCGCGAGGAGTATACCGGTGATGCGATCGCGTTCTACAGCACCGGCCAGATCTTCATCGAAGAATATTACACCCTTGCCGTCATTGCCAAGGCGGGGCTCGGCACGAGTCAGGCTGACGGTAACACCCGGCTCTGCACCGCCACCGCCGCGGCGGCACTCCGCGAGACCTTCGGTGCAGACGGCCAGACCGGATCGTATACGGATTACGATACGACCGACTGCATCTTTCTTGTCGGGCATAACATGTCCAGCACACAGACCGTCCAGTGGGCAAGGATCCTGGACCGGATCCAGGGGCCGAACCCGCCCAGAATCGTCGTTCTGGACCCTCGCACAACCGCGACCGCCCGGGAGGCAACCGTCCATCTCGCACCACGGATCGGCACCGCCCTTGCTGTACTCAATGGTATCGAACATTTGCTCATCGAGAACGACTGGATCGATCATGATTTCATCGAGAATCATACCGTCGGTTTTGAGAAACTCAAAGAGATTGTCAGCCAGTACACACCGAAGAAGGTCCAGGAGATCTCGGGCGTGCCGCCAGAGACCCTGATACGGGCAGCGGAAGTCCTCGGCACCACGCCGACGCTCGTCTCGTCAGTTCTCCAGGGCATCTACCAGTCGAACCAGGCCACAGCGACGGCATGCCAGGTCAACAATATCAACCTCATCCGCGGCCTGATTGCCCGACCGGGCTGCGCCGTTCTCCAGTTCAACGGCCAACCGACCGCCCAGAACAACCGGGAATGCGGATGCAACGGCGAGCAGCCCGGTTTTCGGAACCCGCTCAACCCGCAGCATATGGAGGAACTGGCACGGATCTGGAATGTCGATCCCCTACAGCTGCCCTACGGGCTACCGGCTCACATCATGGAGATCATGAAGCATGCCGAGGAGGGAACGGTGAGGATGCTCTGGGTCATCGGCACCAACCCCGCTGTATCCCTCCCCGACCTGCACAGGGTACGGGAGATCCTGGCCAAACCCGATCTCTTCGTCATCGTTCAGGACTGCTTCATGACCGAGACGGCCGAGCTGGCCGACGTCGTCCTCCCAGCTGCAATCTGGGGCGAAAAGACCGGTACGTTTACAAACACCGACCGCACCGTGCACATCTCGCACAAAGCGGTAGATCCCCCGGGGGAAGCCCAACCGGACCTCGATATCCTCCTCGACTACGCCCGCCGCATGGACTTCAGGGACAAAGATGGGGATCCGCTGATCAAGTGGAACGATCCTCTGAGGGCGTTTGAGGCCTGGAAGGAATGCTCCCGAGGGCGATTGTGCGACTACTCCGGTCTCTCCTACGAAAAACTCACAGGAGGCTCCGGCATACAGTGGCCGTGCGACGCGGGGAGGCCGGATGGCACCGAACGGCTCTACACCGACCTCGTCTTTCCATCCCGGGCAGACGTCTGCGAGTCGTTCGGTCATAACCTTGAGATCGGTGCTGCCATATCACCCGATGAGTACAGAGCCTCAGACCCTGACGGGAGGGCGATGCTCAAAGGGGCACGCCACATCCCTCCCCTCGAAGAACCCGATGCCGAGTACCCGTTCAGCCTGACGACCGGCCGCATCGTGTACCACTTCCACACCCGCACAAAGACCGGACGATCCCCGGAACTCGAGGATGCCGCCCCGATGGCCTTCGCCCAGATCTCAGAGGCGGATGCCGGGCTGCGGGGCATCCGCGACCATGAGATGGTGGATGTGATCACGCGCCGGGGCACGGTGCGCATCCCCGCAAAGATCGGCGATATCGAGCAGGGCCACATATTCATACCGTTCCACTACGGCTACTGGGATGAGGTGGAAGACCGATCCCGTGCGGCAAACGAACTGACCCTCCCGCTCTGGGACCCGATCAGCAAACAGCCGTACTTCAAGACCGCCGCAGCCCGCCTGCAGAAGGTGGAGTCAGCACAGCAGCTTGTGCCCCGGGTACCCGGCCCGACCACGAAGGCGGAGAGCACGGAGGGACTCCCCGCAGAAGGGGCTTCAAGGCGCGACCCGGCCGCCCGGCCCCATGTGGCCGATTACCTCGGCGTCCTGGCAAGCGCGAACGCCGGGTTTAGCCATGCCTGCGATATCGTTGCCGACCACCATGCGAGGCACCTGGAGATCGTGACGGGCCTTGATATCCTGAAGGGTTATTCGCGCGAGATCGAAGATCTCCTGACGCCGTTTGTGGAGAAGTACGGTCAGGTGTTGCCGGATAGACCGGAGGCTCGATATAGCGCCCTCTTCGAGGAGCACGCCGGTGAGTATGGCATGATCCGGGATCTCCACGATCTCTTCATCATGGCAACCAACGTACAGATCGCCGCTACAATCATCAACTACGCGGCCGAAGGGCTCCGTGATGCGGATCTTCTGAAGACTAGCGCAGTGATCATAGAGCGAGCGGGGGCGCAGGCGTCCTGGGCGAAGACGCATCTGCAACATCAGACGGGGCATGCACTCGTGGTTCCGTCATGACCGGGAAGGGACGGCTCTGACCTTCCACATTTTTATTCAGCGTGCTCACGCCACCTTCCTGAGCGTCAACCGGAACGCTGCGCCTTCGCCTGAACGCCCCGGCACCCGGTCCTCGACCCAGATCCTCCCGCCGTAACGCTCGACCAGGACCTGCGCAAGATAGAGACCAAGCCCCTCCCCGACGCCCCGTTTCTGAGTCTCGTAGACACGGAAGATCTCCTCCTTTGCCTCATCCGGAACGCCGGGCCCGGTATCCTCGACCGAGATCAGCATTCCATCCTCCTCCTCGACCCGGACGAAGATTCTGACGTTGGGGCCCCCGTGTTTCACGGCGTTACCGATGAGGTTGTTGAAGACGACAAGGAGCAGATCGTCTGCCCATACCTGGCTATGCGTTCCCGTCCCTTGATAGTGGAAGCTGGTATTTTCAACATTCCTGCCCGCCTCCCGGATGACCGCTTCGAGGCCCACCGGCTTGAGGACAGACTTCGCCCGATGGACCCGGCGGATCGTCGAGACCATACTGAGGATCTCGATGCTCTTTCTGATACTCTGCTGGAGATTCTCCATATACTGTGCTGCCTCCCCCTGCAGCTTATCAGCGAGCAGTTCTGCGTAGAGGTTTGAGACGTTCTCGGTGTTGCGGATATCGTGGGTCAGGATGTCGAGGTAGAGGTTTGCCTCCCGGTGGGCGGATGCAAGCTCCTGATTCAGGCGGGCGAGCTCTTCGGTATGACGCTGGAGATCCTTCTCAACCCGTTTGCGCTCGCTGATGTCCTGGACCATCCAG
>JAAZOW010000150.1 GCA_012797575.1 Methanomicrobiales archaeon
ACCGAGCTCTCCGTCGCGCTCGCCGTCCTGGCGGGGATCACCCCCGTGGTCACCATATGCGAGATGCTGGATGACGAGACCGGGTTCGCCCTCTCAAAGGATGATGCGGTGAGCTACGCGGAGGAGCACGGGCTCGTCTTCGTCGGGGGGCAGGATGTTCTGGACCGGTGGGAGTCGCGGGGATCAGCGGAATAACTTTTTTGAGGAGTGCCCTCCCCGCACCAAACTCTGACGCATAATCCCTGCATATACCACCTCTCCTGCCATGCAGACTGGCGTCTTTTGAGCTTCGCTTATGTCTCTCTGCGCGAACCTCTCATGGAGATGCAGAATCATCCCTACGTTGACTTAAACGCCATCGCATGGGCGGCGATGGACCACTACGGCTTTGTTCCGGAATTCCCGCCGTCCGTCGTCCGGGAAGTCGGCGCCCTGGCGACGAAGACCGCCCCGGACGATCTCCGTGATCTCCGGTCGCTCCTCTGGTCATCGATCGACAACCACGACTCACGCGACCTCGACCAGATCGAGGTCTGCGAGAGGGGACCTGATGGGGAGATCCACGTCAGGGTCGCTATAGCCGACGTCGACTTCTACGTGCCCCGGGGATCGGAGACCGATCGGCACGCCTGCCGCAACGGGACGTCGGTCTACACCGGCATCGAGACCTTCCCGATGCTCCCCGACCGCCTCTCAGCGGACCTCACATCCCTCCTTCCCGGTCAGGACCACGTGGCGGTCGTCATCGAGTATGTCGTCCGGGAGGACGGAAGCACACGGCCGGGCGACATCTACCGGGCGATCGTCAGGAATCAGGCAAAACTCGTCTACGAGGAGGTCGGCGACTGGCTGGAGGGGACCGGCCCGGTCCCGGAAGCAGTCAGCGAGACGGCCGGGCTTGCAGAGCAGGTCCTGCTCCAGGACGAGGCTGCCCTGCGCATGAAGCGGCGCCGGACCGAGTGGGGAGCGCTTGCCCTTGAGACGATCGAGGCGGAACCGGTCATAGCCGACGGCCAAGTCGCCTGCCTTGTCATCCAGGAACAGAACCGCGCACGATGTCTCATCGAGGAGTTCATGGTCGCGGCAAACGGCAGCATAACGGCCTTCCTCGCCGCTGCGCACCTCCCCATGATCCACCGGGTCGTCCGCACCCCGAGGAACTGGGAGGGTATCGTGATAGAGGCGGCGGAGCGCGGTGAGACGCTCCCGGCCAAACCGGACGCGGAAGCGCTCACGCGGTTCCTCATCCGGCAGAAAGCGGCCGATCCCGACCGCTTCCCGGACCTCTCCCTCACTGTGGTAAAGCTCATGGGTGCGGGTGAGTACGTGGCGTTCCGGCCGGGCGACGAGCCGATCGGCCACTTCGCCCTCGCGGTCACCGACTACACCCACGGCACCGCCCCGAACCGACGCTACGTTGACCTCATCATCCAGCGACTGGTGAAATCGGTCATCGGTGGAGAGCGCTACCCTCCCTATGCCCTCTCCGAGCTCGACGCCCTCGCCCTCCGGATGACCGACCGGGAGAAGGCATCCCAGAAGGTCGAACGGTTCACCCGGAAGGCTGCGGCCGCGGTCATGCTCCAGGGGAGGATCGGCGAGACCTTCGAGGCATTCGTCACTGGCGCCTCGGAGAAGGGGACCTACGTCAGGCTGATCGATCCGCCGGCCGAAGGGAGGGTCGTATGGGGCTGGCAGGGGCTCCGGGTCGGCCAGAGGGTGCGCGTCCGCCTGCTGGCGACGGATCCCTACCTGGGTTTCATCGACTTCGGCCATACCGGGTGATGGGCAGCCGGGCTCTAGTACCCGAGCGGTTCCCTGATCAGGACGAGTGTTACCCTCCCATCGGCGTCTTCACGATCGAGGACCACGTACTTGCCGATATAACTTCCCGTGCCGTAGACGTGCTGCGCACGCTGCTCCTCGAGCGGCAGAGCGTACTCCCGGCACCGCCGGAGGGCATCATCGAGGGTGGAGACGATCTTGTTCGCCCCCGAGACGAGTATGAGGTTTGTCGCCGCATGGGGCCAGGCCCCCGTCCGGCTCCCGGTCTTGTCACACCCGACGACCTCCCCTGACTCGGCGATGGCCTGGACGCCGGAGAGGAAATAGTCGGCGGCGACGCTCTTTCTGCGGAGCGCGTGCCGCTTCTCTGTATCGTTCTCGGCGGTGATG
>JAAZOW010000327.1 GCA_012797575.1 Methanomicrobiales archaeon
AACGCCTGAAGGTTCATACCAGGGATGTCGAGGAGGCCAGCAGAGGGATAGCTGAGGCCAACCAGAAGCTTGCAGAGATCCGGGATAGGCATACCGACTCCCTGGTAGCATGTGATGAACTACTCACGGCTGACGTAGAACGGGCGGAAGCCCCGTTGCGATTTGCTACCACAGAGGAGACCTTCATCTCTGAAGGATGGGTGCCCGAGGACCAGGCTGGCAGAATCCGCGATGCATTGGAGAGGGTGACCGGCGGCCGAATCTACATTGAAGAGCTGGAGATCGATGACACCTCCAGGGTTCCGGTGGAGTACGATAACCCATCGTTTGCCTCGCCGACCCAGGTGCTCATCGATATCTACTCACGACCCCGGTACTCTGAGGTCGACCCGACGCTGATGGTGGCCATCGTGTTCCCCATCTTCTTTGGCCTGATCCTCGGCGACGTGGGCTACGGAGCGATCCTGCTCATCCTGAGCCTAGGACTTCGGAAGTTCTTTACCGGCGAAGGGGGGAGGATGCTTCTCAAGGTGCTCAGTTACGCGGGTATATCAAGTATCGTGTTCGGGGTGCTCTATAGCGAGATCTTTGGTTCTGTGCTCAAGATCCCGTGGACCACGGGATGGATCGAGGTTCCGGCACTCTTCTTCAACCGGCACCTCAACATAGGGACCGCGACCGGACACGCTCCCCAGATCAGCGAGCTCATGATCTTTGCTATCTGGATCGGTATCCTGCATGTCACGCTCGGGCGGATCATCGGCATGGCCAACGCCAGGAAACTTCACCGTGGAAAGCACGCGACCCAGGCGATGATCGCAAATGCAGGGTGGATTGGGACGATGTGGGGAATTCTCATCATGATCTGGGCGTTCTATGCCCTCCCATTGATGCCCGACCTGACGGGTCTTCCTGTTATCGCGATGGGATTGAATGCTGCCGCGGTAGTGGGAGTCGTCCTTCTTGTGGCGGGTATCCTTGGCGTCGCCCAGGAGAACGCTCTTGAGCTGGTCGAGGTCCCCACGATCATCAGTCACGTATTATCATACACCCGTCTTGTGGCGGTGGGCCTATCCTCAGTCGCCATCGCGATGGTGGTCAACTACATCGCGATCGGCATGATCATAGAGCCCCAGCTTGGAGCGATCACGCCGATCGGGGTGATTGCGATAATTATGGGCATTCTCGTCCTCTTCATAGGGCACGCGCTGAACACAGCGCTCGGCCTCCTCGGGGGCGGTCTGCACTCGATTCGTCTTCACTACGTTGAGTTCTTCACCAAGTTCTACAGGGGTGGAGGCAAGAAGTACAATCCGTTTGGAATGAAATCTAAGTTTATGGAGGAATAGAGAAATGGTAGATGTTGGTATGACTCTTGAAATGGTAGAAGCATCGCAGATGGGAATGAAAGCGATCGGCGCAGCCCTTGCTGTCGGTCTTACCGGTATTGCGTCCGGTATTGCAGAGATGACGGTCGGTTCTGCTGCAGTCGGGGCGACGGCGGAGAACCGTGACGTGTTTGGTCTGGTGCTGCTCCTGACAGTTATTCCCGAAACCATTGTCATCTTTGGTCTTGTGGTTGCGCTGCTGCTTCTGTTCTGATGGAGCGAACCATGGGACTCGAGGGATCCAGAGGGCTCGAGGCGGTCATCAAAGAGATCCGGGAGAAAGGGCGAAGGGAGGCCGAGGCGATCCGGGCTGAGACCCGAGCCGAGGTTGAAGAGATCCTCCAGGACGCACAGAACCGGGCTGCCGAGATCAAGATGGCGGCTGAAGCAGAAGCAGACCGTGCGGCTACCCATATCATCAACCAGGAGGTCTCGGCAGCGAACCTTGTCGTGAAGCGACAGGTCTTGAATGCCCAAAAAACACTCCTGGATCAGGTCTACTCGGCCTCGCTTGCTGCAGTCGGTGATCTGCCTGCTGAGTTCCACAGGGAAGCACTCACGGAACTGCTGAAGAAGGTGGCGGGGGAGATCGAAGAGGGAGTCGTTCACGCGAATGCGCGGGATACTCCGATCATCAAGGAGATCATCTCTCGGGAAAAGACCTTATCGGGCTACTCTGCAGGTGCACCGGTTGAGATACCCGGAGGTATCATCGCTGAGAGTACAGATGGCGAGTTGATGATCGATTACAGTTATCGCACGTTCCTGGATGAGGTATGGGAGTCTGGCCTGAAGAACGCGTCAGATATCCTGTTTACGTGAGGAGGTTCATACATGGCAGGAATAAGTGGCGGACTCACGACCAACTACATCTACGCCTGCACCCGAATGCGCGTACGGAGGTCACGGCTGATTCCGCGCGAAGATTATCTCCGGATGCTGAATATGGGCCTGCCTGAGATTACCCGGTTCATCGGCGATACCTACTACCGGCCCGAGATCGATGAACTTGGTACCTCCTTCTCTGGTATCGACCTCGTCGAGGTGGCCTTGAGCTGGAATCTGGCCAAGGAGTATCAGAGCATCCTGGAGCTTGTGCCCGGAGATCTGAAGTACTTCACTGCCAGCTACCTGCGACGCTGGGACATCCAGAACATCGTCACCATCCTGCGTGGTAAGGTACAGGAGGCGCGATCCGGCAAGATCAAGGAGGTTCTTATCCCGGCTGGGAGGTTGGATAAGGTCGCCCTCGACCGCCTCCTCGCCGAAGAGTCGCCGGAACGGGTTGTCGAGGCGCTCAAGGGTGAATCGATCTATCCGATCCTTGAACGGGAACTCCCCGGCGCGATGGAGTCGGGATCGTTCGCCCGCCTGGAGAACGAGCTCTACAAGGGTTACTATGCCCAGCTCATCGCTGATGCCCGGGCAGGTATCAAGGGCGGGAAGATGTTCCTGAGATATGTCGAGCTCGAGATCGATATCAGAAACATCCAGAACCTCTTCCGACTCCGTGTAGGCCGCATCCATGAGGATGTGCGAGAGCTGATGATCCCCGGTGGCTCGTTCTCGATTGAGGAACTGCAACGACTCTCGGGGCTCGAAGACCGGGATGAGTTCATCGACGCCTTGAAAAAGCAGGTGAAGGCGCTTCCGCTCCTGAACGCGCTTGAAGCGATCCGGGGCAAGGAGCATCTCCACGAGATCGAGGTTGCGCTGACCCGGGTCCAGCTGGACCAGATGGAGCGTATGTCGAAACGGTACCCGTTCACGGTCCTCCCGGTTCTCGTGTACCTGGAGGAGAAGAAGTACGAGGTCGCGAACCTTCGCGCCCTTGCCAGGGGCAAGGAAGCTAACCTCCCTGGCGAACGCCTACAGGGTTACCTGGTGATGTAGTAATGGAGATCGCAGTTGTCGGTACCGGTGAATTTATCCTCGGTTTCCGGCTTGCCGGGGTCAGAAAGACCTATGCGGCCGAGACCGACGAGCGGCTGGTCGAGCAGATCAACCAGGTGCTCCAGGATACAGATGTCGGCATTCTCGTGATGAAGGGCAGCGATATGGAGCGGATCCCCCTGCGGCTTCGCACCACCCTCGAGAACTCTGTCACGCCGACGGTGATCGCCATCGGCGGAGAGGAGGGCGGCCTGTCGATGCGAGAGAGAATCAAGAGATCGGTGGGTGTTGATCTGTGGAAGTAATGAAGAAAAGAACAGAGTACAGGACTCAAGGAGTTCTAAAACGAATTTCAGGGCCGGTTGTCACAGCTGTCGGTCTCGACGCGCACATGTATGATGTGGTGAAGATCGGTCACGAGGAACTGATGGGGGAGGTCATCAAGATCCAGGGTGAGGACATCATCATCCAGGTCTACGAGGATACCGCCGGCATCAGACCCGGGGAGCCAGTGGAGAATACCGGTCTGTCGCTCGCTGTTGAACTCGGCCCCGGTCTGCTGACCAGTATCTACGACGGGATTCAGCGACCGCTCGAGGTGCTTGTCGATAAGATGGGTGATTTCATCGAGCGCGGTGTCTCGGCCCCAGGCCTTTCTCACGAGAAGAAATGGGAGTTTGTGCCCACAGTGGGGGCCGGTGATGTCGTCGAGGCCGGTGACATCCTCGGCACGGTCCAGGAGACGAATATTGTCCATAAGGTGATGGTCCCGCCGAACGTGAAGGGTGGCAAGATCAAAAAGATCTCAGGCGGCAGTTTCACGATCGATGAGATCATCTGCACGCTTGAGGACGGTACCGAGATCACGATGCTCCAGCGCTGGCCGGTCCGTGTGCCACGGCCCACGAAGGAGAAGCTCAACCCGGATATCCCGCTGATCACCGGTCAACGCATCCTGGACGGCCTTTTCCCCATCGCCAAAGGTGGAACGGCGGCCATCCCCGGACCATTTGGGAGCGGGAAGACAGTCACCCAGCAGCAGCTTGCGAAGTGGTCTGACTCTGAGATCGTCGTCTACATCGGCTGCGGCGAACGTGGCAACGAGATGACCGAGGTGTTGACCGAGTTCCCGGAGCTTGAGGATCCAAAGACCGGCAAACCCCTTATGGAGCGGACGGTCCTGATCGCAAACACATCGAACATGCCGGTGGCGGCCCGTGAGGCATCCGTGTATACGGGCATCACAATCGCCGAATACTTCAGGGATATGGGCTACGACGTCTCCCTGATGGCTGACTCCACCTCCCGGTGGGCTGAGGCAATGCGTGAGATCTCGAGCCGTCTCGAGGAGATGCCTGGCGAAGAGGGTTACCCCGCATACCTTGCAGCACGGCTCTCCGAGTTCTACGAGCGGGCTGGCCGTGTTGTGAACCTGAACGGCACCGAAGGTTCAGTCTCGGTGATAGGCGCTGTCTCACCGCCAGGCGGTGACTTCTCCGAGCCGGTCACCCAGAACACCCTGCGTATCGTTAAGGTCTTCTGGGCACTGGATGCAAAGCTCTCCCAGCGTCGCCATTTCCCGGCGATCAACTGGCTGGACTCGTACTCACTCTACCTGGATGCGCTCGACGATTGGTATGACCGCGAGGTCTCGCCCGAGTGGAATCCCCTGCGAGCCTGGGCGATGGGTGTTCTCCAGAAGGAGGCTGAACTCCAGGAGATCGTCCAGCTGGTCGGTTCCGACGCTCTGCCTGACGAGGAACAGATCACCATCGAGGTGGCGAGGATGATCCGTGAGGTCTTCCTGCAACAGAACGCCTACGATCCGGTGGATACCTACTGCTCCATGTCCAAACAGTATGACATGATGAAAGCGATCCGGTATTATGCCGACCTTGCACGTGCTGCCCAGGCGAGCGGGGCGACCCCGCAGCAGATCGTCAGCGTGAGGAGCAAAAACGATCTTCCGCAGATCAAGTTCATCAAAGACTATGAACCGGCGCTTGCGAAGATCCAGGAAGAGATGGCAGCCGAATTTGATGCAATGAGGGCGGCGTGAGACCATGAAAGAGTACAGAACGATAACACAGATCGCGGGCCCCCTGGTCTTTGTCGAGAAGACGGAACCGGTGGGTTACAGCGAGCTCGTCAACATCGTGACCGCTGACGGCACGGTCAAGCGCGGTCAGGTGCTGGACACGAGCGACGATGTCGTGGTCGTCCAGGTCTTTGAGACTACGGCGGGTATCGGCAGGGACTCGGGGGTCCGTTTCACGGGCGAGACGATCAAGATGCCGGTGGGGAAGGATATGCTCGGTCGTATCCTCTCCGGCGGCGGCCAGCCGATCGACGGCGGTCCGGAGATCGTGCCTGAGAAGCGGCTCGAGATCACCGGCGCGGCCATCAATCCCTACGCCCGGGGATCCCCTGAAGATTTCATCCAGACCGGGATATCGACCATAGACGGAACGAATACCCTCGTCCGTGGTCAGAAGCTCCCGATCTTCTCGGGATCTGGTCTGCCCCACAACGATGTGGCGCTCCAGATCGCGCGGCAGGCGAAGGTGCCCGGTTCGGAGGAGCAGTTCGCCGTGGTCTTTGCGGCCATGGGCATCACCAGGGAGGAAGCCAACTACTTCATGGCTGACTTCGAGAAGACTGGCGCCCTCGAGCGATCGGTCGTCTTCCTGAACCTTGCAGACGATCCAGCGGTCGAGCGAACCATCACTCCGCGTCTCGCGCTCACCACCGCCGAGTACCTGGCGTTCGAACTCGGGTACCATGTGCTGGTCATCCTGACCGATATGACCAACTACTGCGAGGCGCTCCGCCAGATCGGCGCGGCTCGTGAGGAGGTGCCGGGGCGGCGCGGGTATCCGGGGTACATGTATACTGACCTTGCGAGCATCTACGAGCGTGCAGGTATCATCAAGGGTGTCAAGGGCTCGGTGACCCAGATTCCGATCCTGACGATGCCGGGTGACGATATCACTCACCCGATCCCGGACCTTACCGGCTACATCACCGAAGGCCAGATCGTGGTCAACCGTGAGCTGCACCGGAAGGGTATCTACCCGCCGATCAACGTGCTGCCCTCGCTCTCCCGGTTGATGAACCTCGGTATAGGGGAGGGGCACACCCGCGAAGATCACAAGAAAGTCTCTGACCAGCTCTACGCTGCATACGCGGAGGGCAACGACCTCAGGGGTCTTGTGGCCATCGTCGGGAAGGATGCTCTCTCGGAGCGCGATCGGATGTTCCTTGAGTTTGCGGATCTCTTCGAAGACCGGTTTGTCAGGCAGGGCCTGTATGAGGACCGATCGATCGAGGAGACGCTTGATCTCGGTTGGGAACTCCTCGCAACGTTGCCGGAAGAGCAGCTCGTGCGTATCGATCGCGAACTGATCCAGAAGTACCACCCGAACTACCGGAAGAAGGCTCAGGGGTAATTGTCCAATGGCGCTGCGAGACATCAAGCCGACTCGTTCCGAACTGATCGCCCTCAAACGGCGGATCAAGCTCTCGGAACGCGGCTACAACATCTTAAAGATGAAGCGCGATGGGCTTATCCTGGAGTTCTTCAAGATATTGCAGGACGCGAAAGAGAGCCGCGGCGAACTGGTGGAGCGCTATACACGCGCTATGGAGGTGATAGCCCTCGCCGAGACGGTCGAAGGGGCTATCGGGGTGAAGTCTGCCGCTTTCTCGACGGCGGAGATCCCCGCGATCTCGGTTGCGAGCAAGAACATCATGGGTGTCGTCGTCCCTGAGATCGAGGCATCCTCGGTGCGGAAAGGCGTGCTTGAACGGGGCTACGGGATACTCGGCACGTCAGCTGTCATCGATGAGGCCGCGGAGGCGTTTGAGGATCTGGTGGAGGCTGTCATCGAGGCAGCCGAGATCGAGACGACCATGAAGCGACTGCTCGATGAGATCGAGAGCACCAAGCGGCGCGTGAACGCGCTCGAGTTCAAGGTGATCCCTGAACTCACCGAAGCCAGAGATTTCATCAAGATGCGGCTTGATGAGATGGAGCGTGAAGAGCTCTTCCGCCTGAAAAAGATTAAAGCACGGAGTGTCTGAGTAAGGGTATAGGTGATACCCGGTGGAGATCGGTACGCTTGCTGATGCAGGGAGACTGAAGGGTACGGTGATGTTGCGGGTTGACTTCAACTCGCCCATCGATCCCTCATCGAACCAGATCCTGGATGACAAGAGGTTCCGGGAGCACCTGCCTACGGTGCAGGCGCTTGAGGATTCTCGGCTTGTTATCCTCACGCACCAGAGCAGGCCCGGCAAGAAGGACTACACGCCGCTTGAGGCGCACGCGGCGAGGCTGGAGCGGCTGCTCGGACGTCAGGTGACTTACGTGGATGATATCTTCGGGCGGTGCGCCCGGGAGGCTATCCGGAACGCAGGGCGCGGGGATGTCCTGATGCTTGAGAATCTCCGGTTCGCTGCCGAGGAGAATCTGACCTTAAGGCCTGAGGAGGCGAAGAAGACCGTCCTTGTGCGGAGGCTGGCGTCGATGGCAGACTTCTACGTCAACGATGCTTTCGGCACAGCGCACCGGTCTCAACCCTCGATCGTGGGGCTGCCGCTCGCACTCCCATCGGTTGCCGGCCTCCTGATGGAGAAGGAGGTCACGAACCTCTCCCGGGTATTTTCGGATGCGCCGCGCCCCATCACATTCGTTCTCGGTGGAACGAAGGTGGATGATTCGCTTGCGGTCGCGAAGAATGTCCTTCTGCGGGGGACTGCTGATCGGGTTATCGTGGTCGGCGTGGTGGGGAATGTCTTTTTGATGGCCGCTGGCTACGACATCGGGCGCTCTTCGACCCAGCTGATCGAACACCTGGGCTACCTGAGTGAGATCGATCGGGCAAGAGAGCTCCTTGAGGTCTACCGCGACCGGATCTCCCTGCCGCAGTCGGTTGCCGTCCGCGAGGATGGCGGGCGGGCGGAGTACCCGGTGGACGCCGTCCCGAAGGAGGCTCAGGTGCTGGACATCGGGAGCGAGTCGATCAGGGTTCTCTCACGAGAGATCAGTGAGTCAGGGACGGTCGTGGTGAATGGTCCGGCCGGACTCTTTGAGGAGGAGCAGTTTGCTGTCGGGACCTATGATCTCTTGAGAGCCGCCTCGACTGTTGAGTTCTCGGTGGCGGGGGGCGGGCACTCCGGGGTGGCTATCGAGCGTCTTGGTCTTGAGGATCGGTTCACACACCTCTCCACCGGCGGTGGGGCGGCGATCGAGTTCCTGACGGGAAAGAAGATGCCGGCGATTGAGGCGCTGGAGATCTCCCGAACGATCTTTGGATGAATGATAATTGTGATGATCCTTCGTGCAGGGTGCAAACATCAAAAGAGCGCTTTCATGGGTGCTTGATGGGGATTTTGCCCTTGCCGGATGGAATCGTCGTTGGACAACAGAATATCCTCGGGGGATGCGCATCTCCCCCGGCCTCAACCGGGGGTCTCTGCGCGGTGGTATGTGGTGAGGTGGGGAGCCACACCCGGTTCTCGCGGCCTGGTATCTTGTTGGTCACTGAACACTGATGGAGGAGGCGTTTGTGCCATAGACGCCCCCGATCGAACGATTGTGTTGGTGTGGTAGGCTGTGGTTGTTTGTGTAAGTTGCGATTGACTGCTGACTGGAATTGAAGACTGGTGATCGCTGGGTGTGGTCTTACCCCGATCCAGTTTCTATAAAGCACATTATATAATAGTTTCTAGTAAATATCAGGGCTTATATCATGGATAAAATAATAAAACAAGTTCCTAAAAAATCCCTTTATCGCTGATATACTTTAATTTCAGGAAAAATTTTTCACGAGGATTTATATAGGATCTTCCTGCCCGGTGGGTTGTGGCAGAAGTTCCTATAGATCCGCGCTGTATTCTGCGGTGGCCGGGGGATCACTCACGGAGAAGGGCAACCCGGGAACCGACCGGGATACCAACATCTGCGCTGATCGGGCCGCACTTCACCGTCAGCAGGTAGGCGATGGATGGGAGGTCGCGGTAGTCAGAGAGCGACTCGTAATTGGCCATGCCCTTGGCTATGATGAGTGTCGCACGGTCAAGGGCGTCGGAGAGGGC
>JAAZOW010000250.1 GCA_012797575.1 Methanomicrobiales archaeon
ATAAAGATCTAACGGTTGTATGAGGTTGTTTCAAGAAAAAGGGCGTTGAAGACTGACATTCAGTCAGTATCGGGGAAGGGGGGTGCTGACCTGTTACCAAAAAAGTTCGTCTCCTACCCCATGTACGCGCACTGACCCATCCGTGGCGAGTTGACGACGGGAAGCGACATCTCCTCATCGCACTCGTGCTCCTCAAAGCAGGTATCGCAGAAGAAAGGGTCTTCTACGTCATTGTAGAGGCATTCGGTGCAGATCTCGGTCGCCGGTTCCCCGCAGATGGAACAGCGGATGTCGGGAGGATCGTTCTGGGCGACGAGTTCGATGCTCTTCCTGCCTTTTGGGCTGAACGGAACGATATCGAGCACCTTGAAGGTGAGGTACGTGGTGTCGCCGAAGTCGTATAGGTATTCTCCCTCGAGGCCTACCGAGAGAAGGCTTCCCAGGCGGGCGTTCATGCTCATTCCCCCAAACTCATCGTCGGGGAAGGATACGTATTCATCGCCGTATATGGTGAAGGCGGAGAGGTGACCGCAACACTCAAGCCAGATGTCTCTGAGAGCATTATCCACCGCCTTCAGCGTGGTGTTCTTCTTTACGAGGAGGACGATCCAGTACTGGGGCAGATACCTCCCCTGAAACCTGATGAGCCATGACTCTGCATCCCGGGCCGGTTCCCGGTCCTGCTTGAGCTGCCTGATGACCTCATTTTTTGCTTTCCGCTTCGTAGTCTCGACATTCCCTATGAGGGTGTGCCCGGGATATGTGCGTTGTGCCATGACAAGCGTCTGTGGCACTGCGTAAAAGTTTTTCCTCTCGCAGTCAGTACATTCCTGAGGGAACCATTGCACCTCCGCTGGAGCAGTGGGGTCATAGGCTCCAGAGAACATGGATACAGCCCCCAGGATCTACTGAGGGCGGCAGGAGCAGTAATTTGGCGGCGATAGAGACATTTGAACTGACAAAGCATTTTGAGAGCCTCGTCGCTGTCGATCGACTGGATCTTGCGATCGATCGGGAGATCTTCGGGCTCCTCGGGCCGAACGGTTCGGGGAAGACGACGACCGTGAAGATGCTCACGACGCTCCTTGCCCCGACGGAGGGTGACGCAACGATCTGTGGGCATTCGGTGATAGGTGACCCGCTCGCGGTCCGGGAGCAGATCAGCTACGTCCCGCAGGATATGGCGGTCGACCCGAAGCTCACCGGCCGGGAGAACGTCATCTTCTTTGCCAAGGTCTACGGTGTCCCCCGCCCCCGGGAGGTCGCGGACGAGGCGCTCGCCATGCTGGATCTTGCGCCCAGGGCGGATGACCTTGTGCGGACCTACTCGGGCGGTATGCGCAGGAGGCTTGAGCTTGCGCAGGCGCTCGTCCACGATCCGGCGGTGCTCTTCCTCGATGAACCGACGATCGGGCTTGATGTGGCGGGCAGGAAGCGGATATGGGAGCATATCACCGCCCTAAAAGATCGGGGGATGACGGTCTTTGTCACGACGCACTACATGGATGAGGCGGACCAGGCCTGCGACCGGATCGGGATCATCGACCACGGTCGGGTGGTGGCGACCGATACCCCGGTGGCGCTGAAGGCATCGGTCTGCCGGGATATCATATCGATACGGGCTGACGGGTCGCTCCCCGACGAACTCCCCGGAGGCGTCGCTTTCCTCGGGATGACCGATGGCGAACTCAGGTTTGAGGCGGATAGGGGCGATGAAGCCGGGTTTGCCCTCTCCCACGTGCTCACGAATGCCGGGATGACGGTGAGATCGGTCTCGGTCCGGCAGCCGACCCTCGATGACGTCTTCCTCGCCCTCGTCGGAGAGTCGGATGAGACGGAGGCGTTTGACGATCGAAGGTTCCGGAGGATGCTTCGGAGGCGCTGATGAGGCGGATGTTCTTTTACATGGAGAGGGACTTCCGCCGCTGGCTCCGTGGCAGGGCCAATGTCCTGTCCACGCTGATCCTGCCGGCGGCGTGGCTCATATTCGTCGGTCTCGCCCTCCCGATCCGGTTCACGGATAACTATCTCGACTTCATCGCCCCCGGCATCCTGGTCCTGACGATGCTCGGCGCATCCCTCCAGGGTGGATCGCTCCTGATGTTCGACAAAGTCCTCGGCTACCTCCAGAAGTTCCTTGCGCTGCCAGCGCCCCGGGAGAGTATCCTCTTTGGAAAGATCCTCTTCATCACCCTCCGGGGCCTGATCCAGGCGACGGTCATCCTGGTCATCGCCATCCTGCTCGGGGCGAACTTCCTCAGTCCCATCCTCATCCTCTCGATCTATGCCGTCCTCTTCATCTTCGGCGTCTTTCTCTCCTCGGTGATGACGACGATCGCCCTCAAAGTCGATGACCACGATTCATACGCGGCGATCAATGCGATGGTATCGATGCCGCTCTTCTTCACGAGCAGTGCGCTGATGCCCTACGACCAGATGCCGGGCTGGCTCGCGGTGATTGCGCGAGCTAACCCGGTCTCCTATGCGATCGATTGCATCCGGGATCTTCAGGCGGGTATATTCCCGGCGGCCACCCTCCTCGGGCTTCTTCTTGGTGCAGTCCTGGTGCTCCTGATGAGTGTCACGGTCTTTCGGAAGGCAACGGTCTGATTCGATCGGGGGGCGGGGTCCTGTCGTCTTTTAGCTGGAACGCTCCATCGATCCCGGCAGATTCCAGGAGACGGCCGTCGTGGTGAGGGTACCTGATTACGACAGGATTTGTGAATGGTGTGGTGCGGCGTAGAACACTATCACAACAAAATCTCAAATGATAATATTTTTTAAGGTCTTATCCTAATACAGTGCGATGCAGAGCGCCGAACGGCCACTGCATCCGGTAGGGGTCAACCACCCTGCCAGGCAAGACGAAACAGTAAACCAGGGGTATTGGAGATGAAAGATTCTATCACGCTAGTACTCGGCATACTGCTGGTATGCCTGCTCTGCGCACCGGTGATGGCAGCGTCACCGAACGGGGATCGTATGGATGAGCTGGGGCAACGTGCGGCACTGACTGCCATGGACCAGCTGAAGTTCAACAAAGGTGATCCGAACGTCCTTGTACTGACCAACGCCGGACGGGCCGTGGTGAACGGCCAGACGACCGAGCGGGCGGTATCGGGGATCACGAAGGTTGCCGGTCTGCAGAACGGGGATAACACGCTCTGGCAGGTGAATCGGGCCAACTGGAAGCCGCTCTGGTTCTACTTCTATAACAAGGACTCCGGAAAGGCCCTCTACCTGGAGCCGGATGAGGCCTGCTATACAAAGAGCCCGACTGATCTCGCAGCGACCTCACTCCCGGATACCTTCTCAAAGGCCATCGTCGTCACCGGGGACCTGGAGATGATGCTCGCCGATACCGAGGTCGGGAATGCCACCATGAAAGATCTGGGCGATGCCTCTTCCATCCTCCCGATCGCCAACGCATGGGCACACGGGGCGCCCTATGACCTCATGTCTGCGGCGATGCTCCACAACCACATCTGCCCCGGGCTGCTCAGCGGCTACCTGAACGTCAGGTACGTCGGACAGGTGTTGCCGATCACTGATGGAGCCTCCTACGTGCCTATTTCAAGCCCGAGCACGTCGTGCAAGGAGGACATGTTCCCGATCCTCTGGGATCTCACGCCTGGGAAAGGTGGCCATACCATGGCGATCCTCACGAAGGAGGAGCAGGAGGCCCTGAAGGAGGAGTACGGTTCCACGCCGCGCGGCATCTTTGTCCGCTGGGATAGCACGACGAACTCCGGCACGGGCATCGTTCTCGGGTCTGTCCCCCAGGATGCATCGGCCCCGTACACCGGCCCGTCATGGGGAGAAAAACCCGCTCGTGTCCTTGATATACTGGAGACACTCGACTCTCCGGAGATGCACGTCCGGACCCTCAAGACGTTTCCGGTCGATGCTGAGATGCTTGCCGACCTGAAGAATCCGGCCACCAATCCCTACAAGGTTATACGAGATCTCCCGCGATCGGCGGTGTTGCCGAACGGGGATCGTATGGATGAGCTGGGGCAGCGTGCGGCACTGACTGCCATGGACCGATTGAAGTTCAACAAAGGTGATCCGAACGTCCTTGTACTGACCAACGCCGGCCGGGTCATGGTGAACGGCCAGACGACCGAGCGGGCGGTATCGGGGATCACGGAGGTTGCCGGTCTGCAGAACGGGGATAACACGCTCTGGCAGGTGAATCGGGCCGAATGGATGCCGCTCTGGTTCTACTTCCACAACAAAGAGTCTGGAGAGGTCCTCTACCTGGAACCTGATGAGGCCTGCTATACAAAGAGCCCGGCTGATCTCGCGGCGACCTCACTCCCGGATACCTTCTCAAAGGCCATCGTCGTCACCGGGGACCTGGAGATGATGCTCGCCGATACCGGGGTGGGGAATGCCACCATGAAAGATCTGGGCGATGCCTCTTCCATCCTCCCGATCGCCAACGCATGGGCACACGGGGCGCCCTATGACCTCATGTCCAGTGTCATGCTCCACAATCATTTCTGCCCCGGCGTATCCAGCGGGTATCTCCTCGCAAAGTACGTCGAGCAGGAGATGCCGATCACCGATGGAACCTCTTACGTGGTCATCTCCTGTCCCATGTGGTGCAAAGATGACATATTCCCGATCCTCTGGGATCTCACGCCCGGAAAGGGTGGTCACCACATCTACTCTCTCTCAGGCGAGGACGAGGCTTCACTGACAGAGAAGTACGGCACCCGCCCGGCGGGGATATTCGTCCGCTGGGATGACAGGCAGAAGGTGGGCCACGCACTCGCACTTGGATTCGAGTTCGACTCGACGCCCTGGACCGGCCCGTCATGGGGAGAAAAACCCATGGCCACCATCAAGATGATCGAGAATCTCGGGAACGCCGAGAAGTACGTCACGGTGCTTGAGGAGTTTGACGTGAGTGAAAAGATGCTTGCCGACCTGAAGGATCCGGCAAACAGCCCGTACAAGGTGGCGGGTATGATATGAGGGATCCTTGAACTTTCGTTCTGGATGCTTGACGTGAGAGATACAGGTTATCAGGGGACATGAAGATATGACGCAGACTGAGAATGTGAGATGCTGGGTCGACTGCTGGAGGGCGGCGGTGCCGAATGAGGTGGCCGTCACCGATGAGGCGCAGGCAGCCCGATGGGATAAGCGAGCTGAACACTTCGCACGGCACAGGGATGAGGGGAGGAGTCAGAAGAGAACTGCCGGTGTCTTTGCACTCCTGGAGGAGGCGGGCTTTCATCCAGAGGGCGCAACGGTCCTCGATATTGGGTGCGGGCCAGGCTCGCTCTCCCTCCCCCTTGCCCGGGCCGGTGCGGATGTAACGGCTCTGGACATATCGACAGGGATGCTCGATCGGCTGCGCGAGGCAGCAGGGCGTGAAGGCCTATCCATCAACGCGGTCGAGTGCTCATGGTGGACGGCCGATATCGATGAGCTCGGGCTTCGGGAGAAGTTCGATCTCGTGATCGCCTCCATGACGCCGGGGGTCAGGGATGTCGAGACCTTCGACCGGATGATGGCGTGTTCAAGGAGATTCTGTTACTACAGTAACTTCATCAGGAGGGGCTCAGACAAGGCCCATAACGAGATCGTCGAAGAGATCCTGGGCGAGAAGCGGCACAACCATAGCCGTGGGCCGGGACTGGTCTACCCGTTCATGTACCTCTATGTGCTTGGCTACCGGCCGCTCCTGAGGTTCAGCCATACCCAAAGGACCCGTGAGCTGGACTGGGTCGAGGCCGCGGAGGAGATGATCAGAGCCCTTGGGCGCAACCGGGATATATCCAGCGATACCGAGGAGAAGATCCGCGAGCACTACAAAGATGCATCACCGGACGGCACATACCGCTCCGAGGCAGAGGTCTACAGCGGTATGATGGTCTGGTCAGTCACAGACCGAGACGGCTGATGCCCTCCCCCCCCGACGGCGCCGGCCTTCCCTCAGGGAGGGCGGGGGGAATGCTACCCCCTGTTCGTCTCAGGCCTGGCAGCGCCGGATCCGGGAAGGGGTGCCCAGAAATTCTTCTACACTGGTCACTCTCCTCACGCCGGACAGCGCGGGACCTTCCAGGATCTGCAGGACGCCGGTTCTCCGGGTGAGATCGTCGATATCCGCACGAATCTTCAGGGATAGACCAGGACAGGGGCAGATCGCATGTGCCGGTCTGTCGCAGGCGGTCAGGTGGAGTGGTGTTGGTATAGCTAATTGTTTAAATAGTAGCAGATGATCACAAGGTATCTACAAATGATCATATTTTTTAATGATTGATCCCAATGGGAGTAAGAGAGATGCTATCTCCAAGCTATATTTGCATTCGGTAAAAAGACGGTGTGTTCAGATGCCCACGAACGAAGTAACCATTATTCTGGTAACGCTGGTGATTCTTGCTGTACTCGCACTCTTCTCAGTCAAGGTAACGCGCCAGTATGAACGTGCGGTCGTCTTCAGGTTGGGGCGATTGTCTGGAGTGAAAGGTCCGGGGATATTTGCCATCATCCCGTTCATCGATCGGATTGCCCGGGTCGACCTCCGCGTACGGCAGTTCGATGTCCCCAAGCAGACGACCGTGACACGGGACAACATCAGTATCGACGTTGACGCCATCATCTACTTCCATGTCACCGACCCGGCCCGGGCGATCGTGGAGGTTGAGGACTATGAGGAGGCAACCTCACTCATCTCCCAGACGATCCTCAGGGATGTCCTCGGGCAGAATGAGCTCGATACAATTCTCTCGGACCGGGAGTCCCTGAATGTGCACATCAAGGAGATAATCGAAGGTGTGACTGACCCGTGGGGCATTCACGTCGATATCGTGACGATCCGCGACATAGGGCTCCCGGAGAATATGCTCCGCGCCATCGCGCGTCAGGCTGAAGCTGAGCGGGAGAAGAGAGCCCGTATCATCCTTGCAGATGGTGAATATCAGGCATCGGAGCGGATGAGCGAGGCCGCTCGCCTCTATGAGAAGACTCCCATCGCCCTGAAGCTTCGTGAGTTCCAGACCCTCGCCGAGATCGCAAAAGAGCGCAACCTCATCGTCGTCACAAACGGTGTAGATAATCTCGGGACGACGCTCGGGTGTGTCAGCGCGCTGGATCGGTGAGACGAGAATGCTGAGGCGGGGGGCGGGCTCAAGGAGGGTGCGGATAGGCCTCAAGCGGTCCCGGACAGGGAAGACTCCCCAAATTCAACAGGACCATTCCCGCGCTGTCTGGAAAAAGGTGGCTTTCATCCTTGCCCTGGTGGGGATCATCATCCTTGCTTCGGGCGCGATCATCACCATCGGGCCGATGCCCATCACCATCATCGAGGTCTACTGCACCATACTCAACAGGCTTGTACCGGGTGCCTTCCTCATCGAATCGACGATGGACAACGTCGTCTGGCTGATCCGGATGCCCCGCATCGTGGGGACCATCCTTGTCGGCCTGGGACTTGGTATCTGTGGATGCGTTATGCAGGCGGTCCTGAAAAACCCGCTTGCAAGTCCGTTCACTCTGGGGATATCATCGGGCGCAAACTTCGGTGTAGC
>JAAZOW010000274.1 GCA_012797575.1 Methanomicrobiales archaeon
AGCTCCTCTCACTCCCGGGAGGCCATGTAGGAGGCGATGTCGACCATCCGCTTCGCATACGCAAACTCGTTGTCGTACCAGACCAGGACCCGGGCCATCTTCCCACCGACGACGTTCGTTGATGGACCGTCGATGACTCCTGAGTGGGGGTCACCGATGATATCGATCGAGGCGAGCGGGTCTTCGGTGTAGGCGAGATAACCCTTCATCTTCCCTTCCGCTGCCTGCTTCATCGCGGCGTTCACGGCATCCCTCGTCGTCTCCTGTTTCAGCTCCGCAACGATATCGATGACCGATCCGTCCGGTATGGGAGCTCGGATCGCGATCGCGTCCATCTTTCCGGTGAGCTCCGGGAGAACACGGGTTGTGGCGACGGCGGCGCCGGTCGTCGTCGGGATGAGCGAGACGGCCGCAGCGCGACCCCGGCGGGGTCTCTTAGCGGGGCGGTCGACCAGTGCCTGAGTGGCGGTGTAGGCGTGGATCGCCGTCGCCATCAGGCGCTCGACGCCGAACGAATCGTTGAGCACCTTTGCCGCCGGCGCAAGCGCGTTGGTTGTGCAGGAGGCGTTTGATATGACGGTGTGTTTTGCTGGATCGTAGGATCCCTCGTTGACACCGAGCACGACTGTGTGGTCTGCGTCGGGCGAGGGCGCGCTGATGACGACCCGCTTTGCGCCGGCTTCAAGGTGTTTTGCTGAACCTGCCCGTTCGGTGAAGTGACCCGTGCACTCAAGCACGATGTCTGCACCGATCGTGTTCCACGGGAGGCGTGTGGGATCCCTATCGTGCACCACCTGCACCTCTCTTGATCCGAACCTGATACGATCAGGGCCCGCTTCGACCGGGAAGGGCGCCCGGCCGTGGACCGAGTCATACTTCAACAGGTAAGCGAGTTCTTCTGTCGGATTCGGATCGTTCACCGCGACGATCTCGATATTCCCCGGCGTGTCGGTGAGGTAGTTGTAGAGAACCTGCCGCCCGATCCGCCCAAACCCATTTATGACAACTTTCTTCATGAGACGTATCCCCCCATCAGACGGGGAGGTCTCCTCTACAGGATGGTATATATGATCTTCCTTAACCCGGAGAGGGGGCGGGGAAACTCGCCGGTTCAGGGGTGATTGGGGTTTTCCGACCGCAGGGTTCCGTGCTAGAATCTTCAGAGAGGGTGCTTGAGCGAGCACGGATCGCCACCGGGTATCGGCGGAGAACTTCAAGATGACGTTCTGCCCGGTGGGCAGCCGTCACGCGCTGCTCTTACCCCGGGAAGGGGGCGGGTATACGCGATCCCGAACTCGCCTACCCTGGCCCCGCCTGCCGGGCCACACCCTGCGTGGCCGCTGCGATCTCCTCAGGATCGCCGAGGTAGTAGTGCTTGATGGCCTTCAGGTCGCTGTCCAGTTCGTATATGAGGGGGTAGCCGGTGGGTATGTTGAGGTCCGCTATATCGTCGTCCGGGACGCCATCGAGGTGTTTGATCAGGGCGCGGAGACTGTTTCCGTGAGCGGCGATCAGGACCGGGAGACCCTTCCTGAGGTCTGCGGAGATATGGCTCTCCCAGTAGGGGAGCACCCGCTCAAGCGTATCGCGCAGGGATTCAGTCGCGGGCAGGCTCTCGGGATCCTGATCGGCGTAGCGGGGGTCGAACCGTGGATGCCGGGGATCGTCCCACGGGAGCGGCGGCGGCCGCACATCGTATACCCGGCGCCAGCGGTGTACCTGCTCAGCACCGTACTCCCTGGCGGTCTCCTGCTTATCCAGGCCCTGCAGGGCGCCATAACTCTTCTCGTTCAGCCTCCACGACCGATGCACCGGGATATACATGAGATCGAGATCGTCCATGACGATCCAGAGCGTCCTGATGGCCCGCTTCAGGACCGATGTATAGGCGACGTGGAACGTGCGCCCGGCACCGTCGAGGAGTGTTGCCGCCCGGTGAGCCTCCTCGATCCCACGGGGGGAGAGATCCACATCGGTCCATCCTGTGAACCGGCCTTCCTTGTTCCAGAGGCTCTCGCCATGCCGCAGCAGGATCAACTCTACCATTGTACATCTGTACCGGGAGCCCCGGAGAGATAAAAGTGCTTGCGCATGCCCGAGCAAACACTATATATGGCAATGCAGGTATGCACTGGGATACCGCAGTTCTGCGGGGATCGGTCAGGTGTTGGGTTTGAGTGAACCCGTCGCTCCAGGGGGTATACCAGGCATGCAGAAGGTGATAACAAGGCGGAAGAAGACCATCCGTGATATTGAGGTTCAGGGTAAGCGGGTGCTTGTCCGTGCTGATCTCAACGTACCGCTCAACGAAGACGGCTCCATCGCTGATGATACCCGTATCCGGGCCAGCCTGCCGACGATCCGCTACCTCTGCGAGCGTGGCGCACGGGTCATCCTCTGCTCTCACCTGGATCGACCGCAGGGGGTGGTTGTGGAGCGGTTGCGCCTCGCCCTCGTGGCAAATCGGCTCTCGCTCCTCCTCGACCGGCCGGTCCTTGCGCTCCAAGACTGCATCGGCCCTGAAGTCGAGAGTGCAGTCGCCGGGATGAACGCCGGGGATATCGTCCTCCTCGAGAACCTGAGGTTCCACCCTGAGGAGCGGGCGGACGATCCGGCTTTCGCGGAGAGCCTCGCCAGTCTCGCCGATCTCTACGTGAACGATGCCTTTGCGGCCTCTCATCGGTCCCATGCCTCGATCGTGGGAGTCCCGGAGCACCTGCAGGCGGTGGCCGGGCTTCTGCTCGCAAAAGAGATCGATACCTTCACCCGTATCCTCGAGAACCCCGACCGACCGTTTGCGGCCGTGATCGGCGGGGCCAAGGTGAGCGACAAGCTGGGCGTCCTTGAAAACATCATCCGGAGGGTGGATCTCCTCATCATAGGGGGTGGTATGGCGGCAACGTTCCTTGCGAGCCTCGGGTATGGGGTCGGGGCATCGAGCGTCGAGACCGACCGCCTCGACGATGTACGAAGGATATCTGCAAAGACATCTGAGCTTGGCGTCCGGCTCCTTCTGCCCCGGGATGTCGTCGTCGCCGGGAGGCTTGATTCCGGTGTTTCCGCCCGGGTCGTGCCCGTCACCGCCATCCCGGACGACATGATCATAGCTGACATCGGCCCGGCGACCGCGAGCGAGTTCTGTCAGGAACTCACCGGGTGCCGGACCGTCGTCTGGAACGGCCCGATGGGGGTCTTTGAAGTTCCAGAGTTTGCGGAGGGAACCCGCCGGGTCGCTGCAACCCTCGCCAACCTCACCGGCACCACAGTCATCGGTGGGGGTTCGACCGTAGATGCGGTGATCCGGTTCAAGCTGGCCGATGCTATGACGCACGTCTCGACCGGAGGGGGGGCCGCGCTCACGATGCTTGCGGGTAAATCCCTTCCGGGCGTGGAAGTGCTCGACGATGTGGAGGAGGAAGGGCCTTGAAACGGATTGGCGTCCTGACCAGCGGCGGTGACGCTCCGGGCATGAACGCCTGCATCAGGGCTGTGGTGCGGGCCGCGCTTGCACGGGATCTCGATATCATCGGTATACGTCGCGGGTATACCGGACTCATCGCCGGAGATACGGTGCCGCTGGATCGGACCGCGATCCGAAACGTCATCCATCTCGGCGGCACGATCCTCGAGACCTCCAGGAGCCCTGACTTCTACACGCGAGATGGGAGGTTGCGGGCGGCGGCGTCCATCGAGCGGATGGGGCTGGATGGCCTCATCCTCATCGGAGGCGAAGGGACGTTTCAGGGCGCAAGCCTGCTCGCCGCCGACGCCGATACGGCCGCGCTCGTGGGGGTCCCGGGGAGCATCGATAACGACATCTACGGAACCGATTACTGTATAGGGTTTGATACAGCGGCAAACTGTGCTGTTGATGCGATCGACCGCATCCGGGATACGGCCCGGTCCCACGAACGGCTCTTCTTCATTGAGGTGATGGGGCGGGAGTCTGGGTATCTGGCGCTCGAAGGCGGCATCGCCGGTGGTGCCGAGGAGCTGGTCATTCCGGAGGAGGAGGTCTCGGTCACCCAGATGAGTGAGCGCATCCGCGGAGGGTTCTCGATCGGGAAGCGGAGCGCTATCGTCGTGGTGGCTGAGGGAGAGACGCCCGGGATCTCCTTTCATCTTGCTGATGAGGTCAAGAAGCACCTTGACCTTGATTCCCGTGTCGTCGTCCTCGGGCATCTCCAGCGGGGCGGGCCGCCGACGCTCCGTGATCGGGTGCTCGGGAGCCTCCTCGGTGTCACTGCGGTCGAGGCGTTGCTGGACGGCAGGAGTGGGTGCATGGTAGGAGAGGTCAGGGGAGAACTTGCGTATACGCCGCTCGAGGAGACCTGGCAGAAGAAAAAACCGCTCGATGAGGATCTGCGTCGGGTGTTTACGATCCTCTCCGATTAGATCGTGCAGAGATGTGTGCGCCGGTGGATGCCCCGTGGGATCTGGGGGTGGGGCACCACTGGCGGCCATCCCTTCGGCGTAAGTTAGGGTGTTGACAGATATGGATGGAGCGTGGATGGAGCAGTCAAGCATCCGTCGAATCCGGAGGCACCCCGGACAGCGGGGAATTGCTGTATACCGGCGTCCGAATCCATCGACGGGATAATCCGAGGGGAACCTTTTACTCCGGCTGTGGTGTGGCGGTCTGACCCGTCACTCCGGGTTACTTGCCCTTATCGAGGCCGGTGATCCTGATCCCGCCAAACTGGCTCTTGTTCCGGATGTTCAGTCCGATCAAGAGCGGTGTGATCTTCTCGATGATACAGGCCCGCTCAAGACCTCCGCAGTCGATGACCCTGACTCCAGGGATCTTCTCGATGACCGGGGTCACGAGCGCCTTGGCTTCCTTGTCGTTGCCACAGATGAGGCAGTCACAATCGATCTCGCCGTCGACTGCCATGAGGCAGTGCTCAGAGATGTTGTTGAATGCACAGATCACCTTGGCGTCCGGTAGGATCGCCTGCGATCGCTGTGCCGCGGAACCGTCGGGAAGAGATATGTACTTTGTGGGCGAACCACCGATGGTGGCCTCGAGGGGTCCTGTAGCGTCCAGCAGTGGCTTTCCGGCTGCAGCCTCCTTGATGGAGAGCAGGGTGCTCTTCTGGGCAGGTAGCGGCACGGTGAGGACCAGGATGTCGGCTTCTTTAGCGGCATCCAGATTCTCAGCGCCCCTGACGCTCACAGAATCTCCCAGAACGGCTTTTACCTTGTCAGCAGCCGTTTGGGCTTTATCGACAGTTCTGGAGCCGATGATCACATCTTCTCCAGCCTGTGCGAACCGGACGGCGATCCCGAGGCCCTGACCTCCGGTTCCACCGATAACTCCAATCTTCATGGTTGATGTACCTCAGTTAGCTTACTTGTCGTTGGATTCTTGTTCACTGCTCCGTTGCATATGATACAATCTGTATCTAGGTGTCGACAACTGCCATTGGCGGCGTAAATGAACAGTTGCGGCAAAATAAAAGTGCACGCAAGGCTACATAAATGTAACGAAAAACTATGGTGCCCCCCGATCACCTCAAGTGGTTGTTTCCCGGGATTCCTAGATTGATCTCCGCTGGGCAGAGCCCGGTATCGGCCAGCGCTTCTGGGTAGTGCTCGAAGAGATACCTGGGTGGCTGCGCCTGCATACACCCGGGGCACGGCTTTCCATCGGGTATCAGCCATATACTGGAGCACTTGCCTGCTCCTGGTTACGTATCCGAGGATCGCTTCGGGCGGCACCAGGGAAGGGTGAAGGTCCGCCTGCGCGCATACAACTCACGCGCCGGGGCGGGCTCTATGCAAAAAGCGGCTTTTTGGTGCTGCCTAGGACTTTGTGATCTCCGCGTAGTAGTACTCGCCGGCCGCCATCTGTTCCCGGTCAAGGAACGATCCCGGTTTGTTGATCCGCGGCCTTCCGGTCTTGTCACGCCGGAAGGTGATCCCGAGCGCCGCAAGGAACCGGTTCATGCCCGGCGCCATATCAAACGGTCCTGTGGCCTCGCCGCTGATACCGGGCTCTCCCTCAAAGACCAGGATCCGGTCGCTGATCATGTCGATCACGTAGATGTCGTGGTCGATCACGAGCGTGCTCGCATCCCGCCCCTCGGCATGTCTCCGGATCAGCCGGGAGATCTTGACCCGCTGCTCCACGTCGAGGTGCGCGCTCGGTTCGTCCAGGATGTAGAGGTCGGCATCCCGCGAGAGGCATATGGCGATCGCCACCCGCTGGAGTTCACCACCGGAGAGAGTGTTTATCGGCGCCTGGAGGATCGGGGCGAGGGAGAGGGGCTCCAGGATCTCGTGCTGGTAGAACGATGTATCGAACTTTGTCGTCGTCTGTCTGAGGAGCTCTTCGACGGTCGCCCCGGTATCCCCTTTGAGGTACTGCGGTTTGTAGGAGATCCGCACCCTGGTGTCCATCGAACCGGTATCAGGCTCGATCGCCCCGGCGAGGAGCTTTGCAAACGTGCTCTTCCCGATACCGTTCGCCCCGACGACTCC
>JAAZOW010000209.1 GCA_012797575.1 Methanomicrobiales archaeon
ACGTCACTTGAGCCAACGGAGGTGCCCCAGGAGCGATTATTCAAAAACTCTTCCAGAAGGGCGATCGATTCGACCAACGTCCGGTGCAGTGCGCGATCCCATTCTCCCTGTATTCAGGTCTGCAGGGTTTTTCTGCGTTCTAGGAGAAGGAGAGCCCGATCTCGATCCTAAAGGCTTTTTCCCTGTAGCACCAATGGTGTAGGAATGACAAAGCCGTTGGGGTTGGTTCTGGCATCGGTGCTCACCTTCATCTTCATAGGTCTTGCCCCCCTGTTCCAACCGGCATGGCTGCTCTCATGTCTTCTCATCCTCCTCTCGCTCGTCCTCTTCCTTATCCGGGATACCCGGTACGTGTCGCTCTCGATCATCGTGCTCGCCGCGCTCTACGGGATTGGCTGGCTCTCGGTCTTCGTCTTCACCTGCACGCTCGGTATCGTTGTTATCGGGGAGCTGGCGTTCCGTCTCACGGAGGGGGAGCTGACATCCTACCTCTACCATCTGGTTGCCACCATCGCTACGTCGCTTGCGGTGATGCTCTACCTCGGGTACAATGTACCGCTCGTCGTTGTGATGGGTGTGGTTGTCGCGGTGCTCCTCCGGGCGATCCTCCGGGGCCGGGATGACGCCCTGATGATCGAGGCGCTGGGCGTAGCGATGACCATGTTCCTCTTTGAAGAGCTCAACTTTGAGGTCAACCTGGCCATACTTGCTGCTGCGATGATCATGGCGTTCGGGTTTGGTTACACATCCTACCGACTCCGGGTTGCGGATGTAAGCGGCCTCTTCTCAGGGGCCATGATCGGGATCATCCTCATCGTCTTTGCGGATGTCCGGTGGTTCCTGGTCATGCTCACGTTCTTCATTATCGGTGCCGGGGCCACCCGGTACCGTCACGGGGATAAAGAGCGATTTGGGGTCGCGCAGGAGCACGGAGGCGTACGCGGTTACTTCAACGTCTTCGCAAACGGCCTTGTGGCAACCGGGGCAGCCATCCTCTACGGCATAACCGGACATCCGGCTTTCGTGGCACTCTTCATGGGAAGCGTCGCCTCTGCAGCCGCTGATACAGCGGCAAGCGAGATCGGGGTCACCGGGAAGACGCCTTACCTGATCACGACCCTCCGACCGGTGCCCCGGGGGACGAACGGCGGCGTGACGCTCCGTGGCGAGGTGGCGGCCATCATCGCATCGATGATCGTCGCCGCCGCCGCCTGGCTGATGGGCGTTGCCGATCCCTGGATGGTCGGCGTCACGGTCATCGCTGGCTTCATCGGGACAAACGTCGATAGCCTCGTTGGCGCAACACTTGAGAACAGCGGCAAGATCGGGAATTCTGGAACAAACCTGGCTGCCACGTTCGTTGGCGGGGTCTCGGGTATGGTCCTCTACCTTCTGAGGTGAGAGGGGCGTGCCCGGTGCAGCTGCCCGGGGCAAGAATAGTTTTGAGGGGGTGGAGGGTGTAACCCCTCAGTACTTATACCACCGACCCTTCTCGTCGTATTCACCCTGCAGCGTATGCGCATTTACTGCGTGGCTGCGGAAGAAACTCACCTTATAGGCGTACATGAACGCCGAGAAGAGTACGACCACTACCGCTGTGACGCCTGCGACGATCCACACCCCTTCTGTCCCGATGAACGCAAGGATGTCCTGAGGCATCAAGCCTTGGATCTCGGAGGGATCCATGCCGATGAGTGGCTCGAGTTTGTCTATGAGCAGCGTCGTCCAGATGAAGGAACCGGCGATCCAGAGCACCATGAAGACGACGATGTTTGTCAGATAAAAAAGGGTGGTGCGGCCGAGGTTATTCATGACAAACTCGATACTCCGCCGGATCGACTCAAAGACGTTCGTCCCTTCAAAGACTGCTACGGTGTCGTAGAAGAACGTGAAGAAGACTATCGATACAAGTACCCCAAAGAGAAGCGGCGCTGCACCCGCGGCGACACTGCCGCCGAGGAGCGTGAGCGGGATGGCGAGCAGGAAGGCTGTCAGGAGGGTTGCAAAGAAGATGAGAAGCCCCGGGAGGAGTATCCTGAAGTAGTAGGTCTTCCCCGATTGCACGAAGGCATCCGCGGAGAACGCCTCATCCCTGACTGTGCCGTAGATCCCGCCGGCCAGGAATGGCACCACGAGGGAGAGCAAGAGCATCAGAGGTTGCGTGTAGAAAGCTCCCCCCGAGGTGGCGATGATGGTGGTTGCAAAGAGAGCAACGCCTGCAACTAGACCGACTGACCAGATGACGGGGTGCCGGAGGAGCCCGAGAGCACCCTTGAGTGACTCGAGGACCATACTCACCGATCTCTCGGCATAGCGACGATCTCGCGCACCTGTAGATCGAAGAATGCCGCTGTATGCGCCGGGCGGATGACACAGACGGTATCGGCACCGCTGGCAGTGCCTCCCGCCGCGACCACCTCTTCATCGACGCCGATAGCGCCCTGATCCGTTGCGATGAGGACGCACTCCACCGCAACCTTCAGACCGATCGCAACGACGCGCCGCAACGCCTCAGCGATGGCTTCGGTGCGGGAACTGCCACCGAGCTTCGGTGAGCGGGTGAGCGCACGCTCAAGCCCGGAGAGCGCGTGCGTGCCGGTGACAATCTTCACTCCTTCCGCCAGGAGGGATGCGGCCACTTCCTCATCGAATTCCCATTCACCGGGCCTTGAGAAGCCGATCACGTGGGTGACGACGATCAGTTTGAGGTCCGTCCCCCTCATGGCATCCCGGAAGACAAGCGCTGTCCTGCCGCTGGTGCTCGCGACCACGATCTTGTTGATGCCAAGCTCCTGAGCCCGCTCGACAGCGAACCGGGCGGCGTCGGAGGTGTTCTCCGCGCCTGGGGCATCGAAGTAATAGGTACTTCTGGTTACGAATCCCATGCACTCATGTTGTTTTCGCACCTAATTGAATCCCCCACCCGGGGTGAACTCCTCGGGTCGGCGCCCGGGGAGACCTGGATCCCCACCCCTTCTAGATCATCTCAACGGTGCCCGAAGAGTGGAAATATCGGCTTTAACAGGTCGCCCCCACTGCCGAGCGCCGTGAGCGAATACGTGCGCGTGAACTTCTGGTTGGCGGTATCTTCATAGGTGACGACCGCCCTCGCCTCCGCCACCATGGACTCAAACTTGAATCTGGATGCCTCATCCGGTCCAAGCGACGCGATATCAAACTCGATATCAAACGGAACGATGACAACATGGACATTTCGTGCTTCTGCTGTGCCTGTGTTGGTTATGATGACCTCCCGGGCATCTTCCGAGAGATCTGCGGCGATGAGCGTGTAGCTCCTGGTCTCCTCCATGATGTGGAACGTCATCAGAAGGATGAGTACGAAGACCAGTGGGATGAGAGCGAGGAAGACGTCGATAGCAAGTAACGCAAGCGTTATGAGGCCTCCTGCCGCCAGGATGATCTTCTGGTTCTTCTCCATACTAAAAGAGTTGGTTCGCTGGAGATTATAAGAGTGGGTCTCTGGGCGGGGGTGATCCTCGCATGTATCCCCGGCCCTGAGGGCAACATGACCATATTATACCGTCATGGCGAACCATTACAGAGAGAGTATGCTTGAGCTGAAGTTCGTTCGTGCACACCCCGAGACCGTCAGGGCAGACCTCAATAAACGAGGAGATACCGAAAAACTGGCCTGGGTCGATGAGGTGCTGGAGATGGATCGGAGGGTACGGGAACTCACCGTGATGATCGGAGATCTGCGCAACCGGAGAAATACCATATCCCGTGAGATAAACCGGGCGAAGAAGACTGGAGAAGATACTGCAACGCTTATTTCAGAGGCACGAGATCTTCCCGCACGGATCAGAGAGGTGGAGGCGGAACGCGATACCCTCACCGAAGCGGTCAGGTATCGCCTGATGCGGCTCCCAAACATCCTGCACGAGAGTGTGCCCGTCGGTAAGGACGATACCGAGAATGTTGAGATCAAGCGGTGGGGTGAACCGCGCGTCCCGGCGTTTGATCTGGAGAATCATGGTGCGCTCGCCGTTGAGCATGGTTGGGCTGATTTCGAGCGCGCGACAAAGATCTCGGGCGCCGGGTTTTACTTCTTGAAGGGCAGGCTCGTTCTGCTCGATATGGCCCTTCAGCGGTTTGCGATGGATCTGCTTGCTGCGCGCGGATACACCCCGATGATCCCGCCGTACATGATGAACCGGGCCGCATACGAAGGGGTGACCGATCTCGCTGACTTTGAGAACGTCATGTACAAGATCGAGGACGAGGATGCATACCTCATAGCGACGAGCGAGCATCCGATGGCCGCGATGTACTGCGACGAGATCTTTGAGGAAAAGGATCTCCCGCTCCGGTTTGCGGGCATAAGTCCGTGTTTCCGCCGCGAGATCGGGGCGCATGGGATCGATACGAAGGGGCTTTTCCGGGTTCACCAGTTTCACAAGGTGGAGCAGTTCATCTATGCCACGCCGGAACAATCCTGGGATCTCCACGAAGAGTTGTTGGCAAACGCTGAGGATATCTTCCAGCAGCTTGGCCTCCCCTACCGGGTCGTCTCGATCTGCACGGGTGATATCGGGACCGTCGCCGCGAAGAAGTACGATCTTGAGGTCTGGATGCCGCGCGAGGAGCGCTACCGCGAGGTGGTCTCATGCTCGAACTGCACGGCCTACCAGGCGGTTCGGCTGAACATCAGGGTGCGCGATCCTGTCGAGTTCACGAAGAAACGCTACGCGCATACCTTGAACAGCACCGCGATAGCAACATCGCGCACGATCCGGGCGATCCTCGAGAACTACCAGAACGAAGACGGTTCGGTCACGATCCCAAAACCCCTGAGATCGTATCTCTACGGCGATGAGGTGCTGTAGGGCGCGGGATCTCCCGGGTGATTGATACTGTTCTTCGGGCGGGAAGGGGCAAAGCCCCTTCTCTGTCGTATGTGCCCGCGATCCCCCTATCTTACGGGATCGTCAGGACGACCCGCTCTTTCGTTACCTTCCCGGCGATGAAACGAGCAAGGACGACGAGGGCTACCCCTGCGGCTGCGAGGATACCTTCCGTCGCCAGGGAGAGACCTGGTACAACACCCTGGAGCTCGACGATGAGGAAGATGAACCCAAGGATCTGGTTTTCTCGCATCCCGAGCGTGAGCTGTGCCGCGCCGATGGGACCGGTCGAGGTGATGACCCAGGCTGGGACGACGAATGCGAGGTGGAGGATGAGCAGAGGATCGACGGCGATCGGCATGCGTTGCGGTTACAAGCGATCTTTCCCTGAACCTCTACGCGGAGGCCGACGCAAGTGTCCGGTCGGTCTTCCATCCGACCGAGATCAACTTCTGGCCCTACACGAAGCCCGAGATCCGCGATATCCTCGGCGACCGCGTCCGGCAGGGACTCTACCCGGGCGTCGTGCCGGCACCGATCCTCGACCGTATCGCCCGGATCACCGCCCTTGAGCAG
>JAAZOW010000045.1 GCA_012797575.1 Methanomicrobiales archaeon
CCTCCGGGAAGAGGGCCATGAGATCGCGCTCGATGATGTCCGGATTGGTGCTATCGGTAAACCCGACCCTCTTAGAGACCCGGCGGACATGGGTATCGACAGCGATGCCGACGTTGATCCCGAACGCATGAGAAAGGACGATGTTTGCAGTCTTTCTTCCCACGCCGGGGAGCATCTGCAGCTCCGCCATCGTCTCTGGCACCTCTCCATCAAAGTCAGAGACGAGCTTCCTCGCTGCTCCAACGATATAACGAGCTTTGGAACGATAGAAGCCGAGGCTTCTGATGAGCGGTTCCACCTCCTCGGGCTCAGCGCGGGCAAGGGCCTCCGGCGTCGGGTAGCGGGTGAAGAGATCGTCGCGGATGGCGCTGACGGCTCGGTCCGTTGTCTGTGCAGAGAGTATGGTGAGAATCAGCGACTCAAAAGGGTTATTGAACTCGATAAAGTGACGTTTGCCGTCGGCGATGGGATAGTGTGCGAGGAGGCGGCGGTACGCTTCACACGCGATCTCCTGGTTCATGATTGATGGGGCAGGGCAGATTCGAACTGCCGTCAAAGCGTCCCAAACGCTCTAGGATGGACCAGGCTACCCTACTGCCCCTGTGCCATTACATATTGGGGCGGCAGGCAAAAATAGTTACCGTTGGGGGAGGAGTTCAGATAGTCCGGGGCTTTGGCTCCTCCCTGCTCACGGTAGTGCCAACGGAGGCCCCCTCCACGATCGCGCGGAAGAGGTTCTCAGGGTCGCGACCATCAAGCACCAGGAGCGGGATCCCGGATCGTTCGATGACCTTCCCTGCAACGATATCGATCACCATGTTGGCGCCTGCACTCATCCGGCTCCGGGTGATTATATCGAGGAGTTCCTGAGGCGTAAGGTGTTCATACCTGATCGCGGAAGCATCTTTCTTCGGGTCGGCGCTGTAGATACCATCGACTGATGTCGCGTTGACCAGGAGGTCGGCGCCGATGCTCTCGGCGAGGACCGCAGATACCGCATCGGTCGTCTGTGCGGGGGTGATTCCACCCATGATCACGATCTTTCCAGTCTCTGCAAACTCCCGCGCTTCCGTGTAGTTCTCCGCAACCCGGGGGTAGACGGCATCCCCTAGCCCAGCCACGAGCATGCGCGCATTCAGCCTCGTCACCATGATCCCGAGCTCATCCGCCGCTGCTTCACCGGCGCCAAGGTCGCGGGCGACCTGTATGTACCGGCGCGCCTCTCCACCGCCGCCGACGACGATGAAGATCTGGCACGTCTTTGCGATCTCCTTCAGGACAGAGACATATCGACCGATGTTGTTCGACTCAAGCGAAGGTACCAGAACCGAACCGCCCAGGGATACGACGATCTTCTTCATCTTCATTCAGGTAGGAGAGGAATGCTGTCTGCCTGTCCCGGCATACCGCTGTGTTCTCCAGGCGATACAAGATAGGCTTAGTGCCCTGAGGAGCACATCGAGTTCGGCGTGCCCAGAAGAGGGATAAGTCGGGGAAACACCCGCCCGCCCTTGTAGCCCATAGTGCTGCTGCAACTGCTTGCCTCCTAGTCTACTGTTTCATCTTGTCTAGCCGTTCATGGGCCCCGCACCGATGAGCGCAGGATGGTTGACCGTATGGGGTTATCCATGATGCCACCCATACAGTCACTGAGAGATGTTGTACTGCCCTATATGCAACTCCACAGATATCTGGATGATCACTGGTGGATGCACCGGCCGGATCTACCGCTGCAAACGGTGTGGGTATCAGGGAGCGTTGGTCATCGAATACCGTGAAGAAGATGAAGGAAAGGATGAGCGGTAGCGCACACGTTTGCGGATGATCTGAACGATGACTGTAGCAGGGCGTGATCCACCCCGACCGCGAGATCTACACAGCACAGAACTCAAACAGTGGTTCAGCAATATCCACGCCCTACTGCTTCGTGGGTGTGCATGCAGGGTGGACCCCCGCCCGGTGCCCATCCGCGCCCCCGCAAGATAAATACATCTCACCCCCATTCTCATGCTGTGGTCATATGCACGAGGCGCGACTCTACCAGAAACTGGAAGATACCACTGTCCGCTGCTCGCTCTGCCCCCACCGATGTACCATACGGGATGGAAAGCAGGGAATCTGTAGCGTTCGTATCAACCATGGCGGCACGCTCTACGCGGCCACCTTTGGCAAGGTAGCTGCTGAAGCAGTTGATCCCATCGAGAAGAAGCCGCTCTTCCACTTCCTCCCTGGAACACTCTCCTACTCGCTCGGGACCCTTGGATGCAACTTCCACTGTGAACACTGCCAGAACTGGCACATATCCCAGCAGACACATGAGATGCAGGCGCTCAGAGAGCGGAGTCCTGAACAGGGTGTGGAGCGGGCACTCGCCTCGGGCTCCGCGAGCATCGCCTGGACGTACAACGAGCCCACCATCTGGCACGAGTACCCGCTTGCGATGGGGGCACTCGCGCGAAAAGAGGGGCTTGGGACGGTCTACGTCACGAACGGCTATATCACCGAGGAAGGGCTCCGTGAACTCGCACCGATGCTCAACGCATTCCGCGTCGATATTAAATCGTTCTCGGATGCCTTCTACCGGAAAGTCTGTGGCGGTCGATTGCAACCGGTTCTCGATGCGGCGGCGCTTGCAAAAGAGCTTGGGATGCATGTTGAGACGGTCACCCTGATCATTCCTGGACTCAACGACTCGATGGATGAGATGGAGTCGCTCATCAGGTGGGCACTTGAGAACCTCGGGCCTGATACCCCGATGCACTTCACCCGATTCCACCCTGACTACAGAATGCAGGAGGCAAGACCGACTGAGGTCAGGACGCTCGAGAAGATCTACGAGCTCGCAAAAGACATCGGAATCCACTACCCCTACCTGGGCAATGTCTTCAACCACCCCTACGAGAGCACGTACTGCCCAACCTGCGGCAGCCTCGTCATCGAGCGGTCGGGGTTCGGGGTACAGATGCGAGGCCTCAAAGATCATACCTGTATGGAGTGCGGTGGGCGTATCGAGTATGTCTCGAAGATTGACTGAAGAAGCGCCGCAGAGGTTCCTGACAGACAGGATGCTCGGGACACTCACCCGCTACCTCCGGTTCATGGGCTACGACACAATGAGCGCAAATAGCCTCGCTCCTGGTAACACCCGGGAAGACACGCTCCTCCTCGCTATCGCCTCGAAGGATGACCGGATCCTCCTGACCCGGGACCGTGAACTTGCGCACCGGGGTGGTGCACAGGCGGTCTACATACAATCCGAGGACGGTATGGAGCAGATCAGGCAGATCGTCGATCTCGGACTCATCGAGCCCGGGATCAGGATGAATCGCTGCTCAATATGCAATGCACGCCTCCGGCCGGCCACCCTACGTGAGATCCAGGAGGCACGCTACGCCCCCCGGCAAACTTCCGGGAAGGAATTTTTCTGGTGTCCGATCTGCCGAAAGCTCTACTGGATGGGATCGCACAGCGA
>JAAZOW010000149.1 GCA_012797575.1 Methanomicrobiales archaeon
GGACCGCCCTGCATACCCGGGAAGATGGATTTGTCGATCGCCGGTGCGTCTTCTTTGCTACACATGATGGCGCCACCACGGGGGCCCCGCAGGGTCTTGTGGGTCGTCGTCGTCACGATATCGACGACTCCGACCGGTGAGTTGTGGTGCCCGGTCGCGCAGAGCCCGGCGATGTGCGCGATATCCGCCATGCACCGCGCGCCAACCGTATCGGCGATCTCCTGAAACGCCGTAAAGTCGATCTCGCGCGGGTAGGCGCTCGCACCGCAGACGATCATCTGGGGTTTTGCGATCCGGGCTATATCCTCGATGGCTGCATAATCGAGCGTCTCCGTCTCAGGGTCGACGCCGTAGTGGAAGATGGAGTACCAGCGTCCCGTGATGTTGACGGGAGATCCGTGGGAGAGGTGGCCTCCCTGCGTGAGGCTCTGGCTCAGGATCTTGTCGCGGTAGCTGAGGTAGGCGAAGTACACCGCCTGGTTTGCCTGGCTTCCCGAGTGCGGTTGGACGTTTGCGTGCTCTGCTCCGAAGAGTTTACACATCCGGTCGCGTGCCAGGTTCTCCACGACGTCGTGGAACTCGCAACCTCCGTAGTATCGCTTGCCGGGATACCCCTCAGCGTATTTATTGGTCATTATAGAGCCCATCGCCTCGAGAACCGCCTTACTGACGACATTCTCCGAGGCAATCAGTTCCAACCCGTTGATCTGACGCAGGCGCTCTTCCTCGATGAGGCCTGCGATCTCGGGATCGAAGTTTGCCAGACTAGACATGCAGGAAAAGGTTTCGTTGGTGAGGTAATATTCTTTCTTTTGCAGGATATGTGCGCGGATCGATCACATCTCGGATGTGGAGTGTATCTGGGGTCCGTGCGAGTCTGTGCTGAGCCCGTATGGCTGTTTGTGGTTGTATCCCGACCTGTTGCATCAGGTTATGCGGTATACGGCGGCATCCTGACTCCTCACCGCATCCTCGCATCAGAGAGTACGGTGCGATGGATCTTCATTTGAAGGTCTAACAGCAATATTATTACGTAATTATATCAAGGATGTATCTGAGGGAGATTATGGCGAAGAAGGATGCAAGAATACGGTTTCTCGAGCGGGAGCTTGCGGAGCGTGAGAGGGAGATGGAGACCATGACGATACCTGAACAGCCGGTGAATTTGGAGATGGATGACGAACGCCTGCGCGATCTGGAGCGGAGAGTGCAGGATCTTGAGGCGCTGGTGAAGGGCCTGACTGCAGAGGTCCTGGACCTTAAGTCTGTGACCATGAACCTCTACCGGGACATGGAGGTGCGCAAGACTACGCCGGCGGCGCCTGAGAGGAAGGCGGCCGCTGATGCTGTCAGGGCTGAACGCCGGATCGGCTCCGGGCCGCGCGTTCACGCCGAGCCCAGGGTCCCTGAACGTCCGGTGGAGGCCCGGCCCCCTGAGCCTGCCGCTCCACGAGGGGATCTCGACCTCATCATGCAGAACGATGGGACGTTGAAACCTGAACCCAGGAGATCTTCTGAATATATCATCGCCAGCACCAAAACCGGAAACGCGCCGCCGAAGGCCCGGGGCAAGGGTGCAGGTTCATCTGACCGGACCCTGTTTGTCGAGCAGAAGAAGCGCAAAGTCGATGACGTCATCCAGGCTGAAGAGGGTGACACGCTCGATCTTGATCGGTAGTCGGGGGAGCCTGATCCTTGTACATAACGAACCTTGAGATCGACAACTTCAAATCTTTCGCTAGAAAGACGAAGATTCCTTTTTTTGAGGGTTTCACCGTCATCTCAGGCCCGAATGGTTCAGGGAAGAGCAACATCATCGATAGCATCCTCTTTGTCCTGGCCCTCTCGGGGGCCCGGGGACTGCGGGCCGAGAAGCTGACCGACCTGATCAACGTCAACACCGGGAAGAACACTGCTGAGGTGGGGATCACGTTCTCAGACGGCACGACGATCCGCCGCCGGATAAAGCGGACGTCGGCCGGATACTACAGCTACAACTACTTGAACGGTCGCCTCTGCAAGCAGGGTGACGTCATCGAGTTCCTTGCGAAGCTCGGTGTCAAGCCCGAAGGCTACAACGTCGTGATGCAGGGGGATATCACCCGGATCATGGAGATGAGTGATGGTGAGCGGCGCAGGATCGTTGATGAGATTGCGGGTGTTGCCGAGTTCGATAGCAAACGTGAACAGGCGCTCTCTGAGCTCGAGGTGGTGCGGGAGCGGATCGAGCGGGAGGAGATCCTCCTTGTCGAGCTTGCGGCGCGGCTTGATGCGCTCAAGCGTGAGCGCGAGGAGGCGATCGAGCACCGACGGTGGCAGGAGCGTCTGGAACGTCTCCGACGGTGCCGGGATGCCGCGCTCGTCAGGCAGAAGGAGCAGGAGATCGCCACCCTGCACGACCTTCTGCGCGGCCAGCAGGCTGAGGTCGCGCGCATATCAGGCGAGAGTGAGGCTGTCACGGTGCGGCTTGAGGGGGCACGTGAGCGTCAGCGCGCGATCGATGACGAGATCAGCAGGAAGAGCGGGTCTGAGTACCTCGAGCTCGTGGGAAGGCTTGAGGAGGCGCGGGGAGGGATCAAGCTCGCACAAAAGACTATCGAGCGCCTGAGAGCCGGGCGGGACGAGAACCTCGAGGCCATCCAGCGGATCTACATGGACAGCCGGCGCGCTGAGGCGAAGGTCGAGGACTGCGCCGCGCAGATCCGCACCCTCTCGATCGACCGGGCGAACCTTGCGATGGAGCTCTCGGCACAGCGCAGGGAGATGGAAGAGATCGAAGAGCGTATAGCAGGCGAGAGTGAGGAGGTCGAGGGGTTAAAAGATCAGCTCTTCGCCCGGATGCAGGATCTTGAGGAAAGGAAGGAGCTCCGCGCAAAAGTCCTCCGCGAGCAGGATATCTTCATCGAGAAGAGTCGTATGCGGACATCGGAGCGTGAGCGTCTTGAGGTGCGCGTCCGCCAGATCGAGGAGGAGGTGGCAAACAAGCAGAAGCAGGTCGCTGAGTACTCGTCCCTCAGGGCTGGCTGCGAGGCGCAGAAGCGTGATATCGAGCGTGACCTCTCCGATGCCGAGAGCTCCCTCTTCGCGCGACGGTCTGCGCTTGACCGGTTGCAGAGGGAGATCCGGGAGAACCAGCAGGAGTTGATGCGCCTTGAGGCGCAGCAGCAGGCTGGGGGTGATGCCGGGGGGAGTGCCATGGAGTTCGTCCTTGGTATGGAGGGGGCGCACGGCACGGTAGCGCAGCTCGGGCGGGCGCCGCCTGAGTATGCGACCGCGCTCGATGTGGCGGCCATGGGCCGGCTCCGCTGGGTGATCGTCGATACCGATGCGGTGGCGTCCGATGCCATCCGCCACCTGAGGGAGAGCCGCCTCGGCCGGGTCACCTTCCTGCCGCTCAACAGACTCCGTCCCCCGGTCCTCTCGCCGCTCGGATCGGATCCGGGTATCGTCGGCTACGCCGTCGATCTCCTGGAGTTCGACCCGACTTTTGAACGCGCCTTCCGGGTTGTGTTCGGCGCGACGGTGGTGGTGGATACCCTTGAGCGGGCGCGGCACCTGATGGGCAGGTACCGGATGGTCACCCTGGATGGGGACTTCGTTGAGAGGAGCGGGGCCATGACCGGCGGTGCGCAGAAGAAGAAGATCCGTGGGTTTGGTGTGGCGGTCGATGACGAGATCACGCGGATCCGCGCAACGATCGCCGGCCTTGAGGCCGAGGCTGCGGAGATCGGTTCATCTATCGGTCGTTTTGCCGGGATCTCGGAGGCGAAGCGGGCGGAGCGGAGCATGGTCGATGAACAGATTGCCCGCTATCGAATGCTCACTGAAGAGTTCTCAAAGCGCGTCGATGTGCTTGGTGGTGAGAAGCAGGCTCTGGAAGTGGCCCTGCGCGGGCTGCTCCGCGACGCCGAGACCGGTGGCGAGGAGCTTGCGCGGCTTGAGACGGATCTCGAGCGGATCGCAGACGAGATCGCGCGCCTCTCGGGAGCGGTTGATGGTCTCAAGAAACAGCTTGACGATACCGAGATCCCGGCCCTCACCGCACAGTACGAGGATCTCCGGCGATCTGTTGAGGATATCGAACGCCGGCTTCGGAACAAGGATGCCGATATCACCGATGCCAAGCGGGAGCGCCAGCACTTTGTCAACCGCGCTGAAGAACTTGCTGCGGAGCGGGACAGGCTTGCGGCAAAGAATCAAGGGATCGATGACGAGATCGTAGCGGCTGAGGGGGAGATCGAGGAGCGCCGTCGCCTCATCGTCCAGCTCGAGGCGCGCCAGAAGGGGTTTTCTGATGAGCTCGCCGCGCTACATGAGAGGCGCGATGGTGTATTTGATGAGATCCGGTCGTTGGATCGGGAAGTTCTCGACCTTTCGGGTGCTATGGAGCGCGTTCGGATGCAGATCGATGCCCTCACGGAACGGGAACGCTCTATGCTCGCGGAACTTGCAGCGCTCAGAGAGGTGGTTGGCGATATGGAGGTCGATCTCGATCTTGCGGCCATCGATGCCGGGATCGCGGAGGCTGAACATGCGCTCAAGAAGATCGGTGCTGTGAATATGCTCGCGATCGAGGAATACGACCGGGTCAGCTCGCGCGTCGAGGAGCGGACCTCGAAGAAGGGGGTGCTCTCGCGGGAACGCTCGATGCTCCTTGAGCGGATCGAGAGGTACGAGAAGATGAAGTATGATGCCTTCATGGCCGCGTTCTCAGCGATCGATGCGAACTTCCGCGAGATATTTGCGCGGTTGACTGAGGGGAGTGGCAGGCTGGTTCTTGAGAACGAGGAGGATCCCTTCTCCGGGGGCATGACGTTTGCGGTGCAGCCGCGCGATAAAAAGGTCCATCTCCTCTCTGCGCTCTCCGGTGGCGAAAAATCGCTGACCACGCTTGCGTTCATATTCTCCATTCAGCAGTATATGCCGGCGCCGTTCTACGCTCTGGATGAGGTGGATATGTTCCTTGACGGGAGCAACGTCGGCCGGATCGCCTCCATGATAAGCGATCTCTCGGGGAATGCACAGTCGATCATCGTCTCGCTCAGAAAGCCGATGATCGAGCGCGCTGACCGGATTGTGGGTGTGACGATCCGTGCCGATAAGAGCACTTACGTGACTGGCGTGCGGAACGATGGATGAGGAGCCTGTCGAGATCCTGGCGGGGATGGCCGAGCGGGGTGAGGTCGATCCCTGGAACATCGATATCGTCGATGTGACGGACCGGTTCCTTGCCGAGCTTGAACGCCGGAAGGAGCTGGATCTACGGGTCTCGGGTCGGACACTCCTTTACGCTGCATGCCTGCTCCGCATGAAGTCGGAGTATTTTGAGGGGTGGGAAGCTGATGACGAGGAAGAGGCGAGTTTATCCTTCGATGACGACGATCTCGTTGATCTCGACTCAGGCGATGAGGGGGAACCGATCGAGCGCCTGGAGCGGGAGATCCAGCGACGTCTCCGCCGGAGGAGTCTGCGGAAACGTCCGCCGATCACGCTCTACGAACTCCTTAAACAGCTGAAGACGGCGGAGAAGGAGCAGCGCCGGAAGCAGCGGAGGCGGAAGTCTGCGCCCCCGGAGCCGGATCTTGACCTTGATGTCGGGGATGTGGTGGCGGTGGCGCACGATGAGGGCTACCATAGGGCGGTCGCGGGTGTGATGGATGGGTACCAGCGCTCCGCGCGAGCGGGCGACGGTGTCGTGACGCTCGATGATCTTGCGGATGTGATGGGTCAGGCGCGGCATGAGATCTACATTCCACTTCTCTTTTTGATGCTCGAGGGCAGGCTCGCTCTCTGGCAGGATGCGTTCTTCGATGAGGTGTACATAGGCGCTCGTGTTCCCGAGGCTGATGGGGAGGATGAATAGGCGCCATCCCCCACCCCGCCCGGCTCGCCGCGCCTCCTCCCCCGCCCCGGGGGGCGGGGGCAGTCGCGGCGATACCCCGGGGAAAGGCCGTACCCGGGAGAGCGAACCCACACACCAGTTCTTTCTTCAATCCCTCCCCATACCCTGGACCGTGGGGACATCGCCACGGGGGGTGGGGCAGACGGGGAGGGGGCAAAAAGCCCCCTCCCCTGTCTCTACTTTCAATATGCCAGCATCCTCCACCCCAGGAAGGGGTAGTGCAGGCGATACCCGGGGAAAGCCCGTCCCCGGGGCGTATCCCTATCCCCTGGACCGTGGGCGGTATA
>JAAZOW010000196.1 GCA_012797575.1 Methanomicrobiales archaeon
TGCAGTGCCTGCTTCCAGGAAGGCAGGTGTGCTGAAGATGACGATTTTCCAGAGCTCTATACGAAGATCATGGCCGCCGATGGTCTTGTGCTCGGGTCGCCCGTGTACTTCGATCAGGTCACCGGCCAGATGAAGCTGTTCATCGATCGGATGGCCGATGGGATTCAGTGTCAGGCGTTCACGGGGAAATATGGGTGCTCAGTATCCACCTCAGGCGATCATGCCGAGCAGGCGGTCGTCAAGTATCTGAACCATTTCCTCCAGATGCTTGGCGCAACGCCGGTCGGCGAGGTGGGGATCGCAATCGGAAGAGATCCGAATGCCCTGACCCGGGCGGAGGAGGTTGCGCGTGAGCTCGGGGAGAAGCTCGCTGAATCCATCCAGGTCCGGCAAGAGTACCCGGACATCGAGGCATTCCACAAGCGATTTCAGGAGAAGTTCAAAGACGTCATCGCCGGGGCCAGACCCGAATGGCCGGGTGACTATGAGCAGTGGGTCGACCAGGCGTGGATCTGGTGAGCCTGCAGCTGCCCTCAAACTCCCCCTCTGATCCCATGCGCCATACAGGCCACTGCCAACCCCTCTGAAGCATCAGGCATCCAGTAGAGACCGCCGCCTGTCTCCGGCAACCCTGGTGACGGCGGACCCCAACATATATATAGTGGTCGGGCACATGCGCCTGCGGGTGGCCCCCCGCTCATATGCAGGAGATTATGTGATATGCCTGGTTTCGCAAGTCCCTTTGTTGGGAATCGTATGGAGCGCAAACTGGACCGGAATGAACTTATCCGGACGATCCGGTTCTCGATCGCTGCTGAGTATGAGGCAGTCCAGTTCTACGAGCAGATAGCCGAATCGACTGACGATCCATTGGTCCAGCGGGTTATGCTCGACATCGCAAATGAGGAGAAGGAGCACGCGGGGGAGTTTTTAAGGCTCCTGCGCGAGATCGAACCGACCGAGGAGGGATTCTACCAGCACGGCTATGAGGAGGTCGAGGAGATGATTGAGGAGGTCAAGAAGGGCAGGAAGTGATCTCCGCCCTTTTGTACCACCAACCGTACCGCTTGATTGCGCTGGGTGGGGGTTGGGGCGGCCTTCGAGATCGACGCATCAACCCCTCCAATCTTCCTCAGGAAGGGAGCCTTGATACCGTACTTGTTCCGATAATGCATCAGGTACTCCAATTCTCTTCTGATAGAGCGCATACTCGAGCGACAGCCTCCGGTGAGACCTCACCCGTGGGTGTCTGCGGGGACGATTTCGAACCGTGGTATGCGAAACATCTCATTCGCGACCTGTCTGGCGATAAGAGCCCGTTCGCTCATAAGTTTCAAGTACGGTTTTGACTGTTGGCATGGAATACACCTCTCCGTAACCTCCTCGCCGCAATCTGCGTGAGGAGAATTGGGTCAGGGTGGGCAAAAACGAATGAGCGGATACAGTTGAAAGGAATTCCGTGGACTTCGCCATCTGCGGGGAGGGAAAGTCCTCCCCCGGGGCGACGGCCTCCACGGTCCAGCGCCAGAATGACTCTTATTTGGTGTCGCTACCGGAGGTAGAGCTTTTGCAGTGGCTATGTGGGCCAACGGCACCATCCGTACCGGCGCTAAAAGTTTTGACGAAGCGCTGTAGTAGGGGCGGGCAGATCTCTCGATCACATTCGGGCTGTCTGCGCTCCATGGTATCTCTTCGTCTGCATATTCGTGAACTACCCCGCTCCTCTCGGGCGGGGCTTCCTGTTTCATCGATAATACTTGCATCACAGTGATGTGATGTAGCGGTATTATCTCCACAGGCTCAAAGGGCTGTTCCATCCCCACGCGGTGAATATTCACCGCAGCA
>JAAZOW010000317.1 GCA_012797575.1 Methanomicrobiales archaeon
AGAGCACGTTTGAGGTCCTCAAAAAAGGGTTACACTGCCTCTACTGCGACTGGCTGATCAAGGGGGACGATATAGCGAACTACATCATCTGATCAGGCGCCCATGCCGATCGATCTCACCTCGGTAGACCCGGGTGCTTGAGATCCTTCGACCATCTTCAGCGAGGACGCATGAGATCTCATGGAGATCCACCCGTCTCCTCCCACGCTGCCGCCGGAGTTCGTTGATCTCCAGGGCAACCGGGAAGGTCTCCTCCGAGACGACGAGTATATCGAAGTCGGCGTCGAGTGAGCTGCCGTAACGGTCGGAGAGCGGTTCAACCTTCCATTCTGCCGTGTAGCCGTGCTTCTCGATGAAAGACGCAACATTTTTCAGCCGCTCCTGGTAGGACCGGACGGGGTGCACCTTTGCACCGGCGAACTCATCGGTCGTCAGCCCGATGATCACCTCACCGTCAGGCCCTGCCAGCTCAAAAGAGCGGGCAAGGAGCTTCTTGTGGCCGGCGTGCAGGGGATCGAATGTCCCCCCGACCATTACCTTCATCAGAAGGCGTTTGCTGTGAAGGGTTTTATGGTTGATGGGTCGTGATCAGCACTGCGAGGCTCCCTGCTCATCAGGGAAGGGATGTACATGTCCGCGTCATATCAGAGATCGCCGGGGTATGTGCCGTATTGTTGCCGCCGGGGGAGAGCATTTGTATCGATGCAACAAATAGTAGATACTATGGAGAGTGGAACGGTTGTGGGAGGCCGTGTCTTCATCGCGGAGAGAGCAACAGTCATCGGCGACGTGACACTTGCCGATGACGTAAACATCTGGTTCGGCGCCGTGGTCAGGGCTGATAGGGACTGGATCAGGGTGGGGACGGGATCGAATATCCAGGATAACGCCGTTGTCCACACCACGATCGGGTTCCCGGTCAGTGTCGGGGCAGAGGTCTCCGTCGGCCATGGTGCCATTCTGCACGGTTGCACCATCCACGACCGGGTACTCGTCGGGATGGGGGCCGTCGTTCTGAACGGCGCAGTGGTGGGAGAAGGGAGTATCATCGGTGCCGGCGCCGTGGTGACTGAGGGAAAAGCAATCCCGCCGCACTCACTGGTTCTCGGTGTTCCCGGAAGAGTGGTCGGGGAGACGACACAGGAACAGCAGGAACGTATCATTCGGAACGCACAAGAATACGTCAAGCTCGCAGGGAGGTACCGCCATGGCTGACGTCGTGATCATCGGAGCCGGGGTCGCCGGCATCCAGGCGGCGCTCGATCTCGCCGACCACAACATCCACGTCCACCTCATTGAACGCGAACCGACCATCGGCGGACATATGGCCCAGCTCGATAAGACATTCCCCACAAACGACTGCTCCATGTGCATCCTCTCACCGAAGATGGTGGAGGTGGCCCGGCATCCCGATATCACCATCCACACCTGCTCTGAAGTCGAGTCGGTGAGCGGCGAGGTTGGGAGCTTCCGCGTCAGGGTGAGGAAGCACCCCCGCTATATCATCGAGGAGGAGTGCAACGGGTGCGGAGACTGCACCCTGATCTGCCCGGTGGAAGTTTACAACCGGTTCGATGCCGGCATCGGTGTCCGGAAGGCCATCTACAAGCCCCATGCACAGGCGGTTCCCGACATCGTGATCAAGGATCAGGAACACTGTATCGAGTGCGGTCTCTGCTACGACGTCTGCGGTAAAGAAGCGATCCTCCATGAGGATGAGGATCATGAGCGCCTCATCGATATCGAGGCAGCGAGTATCATCGTCGCGACCGGTTACGGGACGTTTGATGCCAGAAATAAGAGACAGCTCCGCTACCTCGCCGTCCCAGACGTGATCACAAGTCTTGAGTTCGAGCGGATGATCAACGCAAGCGGCCCGACAGGGGGCGAGCTGCGGCGGCTATCTGACGGCAAACCGCCCCGGAGTGTGGCCTTTATACAGTGCGTCGGATCTCGCGACATCGCCGCAGGCCGCCCGTACTGCTCGGGGGTCTGCTGCATGTACGCCATGAAGAACGCCATGCTCATCCGGGAGAAGAACCCTGAAGTCGATGTCACAGTCTTTTACAACGACATCCGGGCATACGGTAAGGGTTACGAGGAGTACTATGAGCGGGCGGAGAACCTTGGGGTCCGATTTATCCGTGGATTCCCCGGCGAGGTCTTCGAAGGAGGCGACCACCTGATAATGGTCGCTGAGGATACCGAGACCGGCGAAGTGGAGACGTTCCACCCTGACCTCGTCGTGCTCTCGATCGGGCTTGAACCCGCCCCGGGGTCCGAGGAGATCGGTACGATGCTCGGTATCCCGCACGATAAGGCTGGTTTCTTCGATGTTGCTGACCGAAAGGTCGGCCCCGTGCTCACGGTAAAGCCCGGGATCTACGTCGCCGGGACGGCAACCGCGCCAAGGGATATACCGGACTCGGTCACCATGGGTGGGGCGGCAGCTATGCGAGCGTATCTCGACGCGCTCAGGGTGGGATGAACGTGCCAGAGAAAGGAGAGCCCTACACCATAGCGTGGGAAGGAGAGACAGGGAGCATCATCTACATCGACCAGACCCTCCTCCCTGGCCGGTGCGAGGTGATGCGGTGCACCACCGTCGATGACCTTGCCCGGGCGATCAGGAGGCTTGAGATCCGGGGAGCGCCCGCGCTCGGCATCGCAGGCGCGATGGGTGTGGCGCTCGCGGCCACGCGGAGCAGGGAGCAGGGTCTGGACCGATTCAGGGAGGAGATCCGCCGAGCCGCGGATCTCCTCAAGGGTACCCGCCCAACCGCAGTGAACCTCTCATGGGGGATCGATCGGGTGACGAGAAAAGTGATGATGGCCTCGTCGATCGAGGAGGCGAAGGTGCTTGCGGTCGCGGAAGCGGATGCCGTCGCCAGGGAGGATGAGCTGACCTGCCGGAAGCTCGGCGCATTCGGCGAAGATCTCTTCCCTGCCGACTGCACGGCACTTACCCACTGCAACGCGGGAGCACTCGCCTGTAGATGCTGGGGAACGGCGCTCGGTGTGATCAGGTCGGCGGTCGAGGCCGGGAAACATGTGCGGGTGGTCGCCTGCGAGACGAGGCCATTGAATCAGGGATCTCGGCTCACCTGCTGGGAGCTTGCGCGGGATGGGATAGACGTGACCCTCATCCCCGACTCCTCGGCAGCCTACCTGATGCGGAGGGGCGAGATCGATCTCGTCATCGTCGGTGCGGACCGGATCACGCGCGATGCAGTCTTCAACAAGATCGGTACCTACATGCACGCAATCTCTGCCCACTACCATGAGATACCCTTCTACGTCGCGGCACCGGTCTCTACGTTCGATCTTGCCCGGGTCGAGAAGGAGATCGCCGTCGAAGAGCGGGGGCGAGATGAACTTGCCTGGTGTGGTGACCAGATGCTTACGCCTGATGGGGTAGCAGTGCATAACTACGCTTTCGATGCAACCCCCCTTGATATCGTCGATGCGATCATCACCGAGATCGGGGTGCTTCGGCCGCCGTATTCCAGATCGTTCCGGCTTGTCAGGGGGTAGGGAGGGATACCATGATGTTCCTTGAATCTGATGCCTGGGTCGCGCTGATGACCGTCATCGGGGAGATAACGTTCTTCTTCATCCTCGGGATGGTGCTTACGGCGATCGTCCTTGCGATCATCGCTACGGCCTCGATCACCAGGGGAAAGTTCTACCTGCCAAGGATCCTGATACCCGGCATGGTCCTCCTGGAGGGGCTCGTGAAGGCGTTTTGTAAACTCCTCGGGCTGGATGATAAGGATCTCATCACATTCTTCATAACGCTCCGCAACACCATGAACACGAAGGCTTTTGCCGAGACGGCGGTGGAACATCGAGCTATCTTTCTGCCCCACTGTCTGCGATCGGCGAATTGCCCGGCACACCTGACGCCAGAAGGCCTGAAGTGCCGGAATTGTGGGCGCTGCCCCGTCGGGGAGAATGTAAAATGGCTTGAGGAGGCCGGGTATCACGTCTTCATAATCCCGGGCTCGACGTTCATCAAGCGGATGGTCAAGAAATACCGCCCGGAAGCGATCATAGGCGTCGGTTGCCTCATGGAGGTGAAGGAGGGGATCGATATGGCCGACCGGATGGGGATCATCGCTATCGGCGTGGTGAATTTCAAGGACGGGTGTGTGGAGACGATCGCAGACTGGGTTGGGGTGAAGGATGCCGCCATGCTCGGCATCGAGGCGCCTTCATGTCCCGTAGACCTTCACGGCTCTGCCAAATAGCCGGTCACTCGAGACCTTGCCGTAGACGAAGATCGTCTCCTTGCTATTCACGTCACCAACCCTGACACCCGGCCGGAGGGTTATATTCCCTCCTGCATGGATGGAATGAAGATCTGCGTTGTCGCAGATGATGGCGGTCTCAAGAACGTTGAGTGGCCCCCTTACCCTGACATCGTGTCCTATGATGACCCTCTTTGCCTCAACGTAGCCACCAACTGTCGAGTATGGTCCAAGCTCGAGGCAGCCGGCAACGACGATATTGCCCCAGATGTGCGTGTCCGGGGGGGCGATGAAATTCCCGTCTATCTTTACGTTTCCATCAAAAAAGGAACCCCTCGGTGCTATGTACGTGTCCCCATGCCGGTAGATTTTCATGAAGATCTCCTGGGATAACAGCTCAGGCCCACAACCTGATATAATTATCAGTATAGCCGCGAGAACGTCCGGGGATCGCAGTCGATAGGCGCTGTGGATGGGGAGGGAGGGAATCTCTCGGATCTGGAATGACGGGGAGTGCTAAATAGGACCCCTGTAATATGCCAGGTCCCGAGCGTAGGGGCGGAACGCCTCGACGAGTGCTTCCACTTCATCATCAGCGAGCGGCCCTGCCCGCGCAGCCGCCGCAAGGGTCTGTACCTCCCCCGGAGTCGAGCAGCCGACTATTGCGACCGAGATCTTCTGGGCGAGAGCGTACCTGATGAGGACCTCCGGTGTCACCCCCGCATCAGTGACGATGTAGCTAGCCCCACCAAGCACCTTCATCCCGATGACGGCAACATCCTGCTCTTCTGCGACCTTTAGCGTTGTATCCAGAAATCCGCCGGATCCACCCTCAACGGGATTTATCGGCATCATAACGGCATCTATCGGCCAATTTTCCACCGCATGCGAAAGAACATCCGGATCATGGTGCCCCGTAACACCGATATGCCGGACGATACCCATCTCCTTCGCCTCCACGAACGCCTCCAGGGCGCCGCTTGGTCCTTCGACATCTCTCAGATCAGAGAACGTCCTGACGTCGTGGATCTGCCAGAGATCCAGCGTCTCAACCCCAAGCCTCTGGAGGGTCTCCTGGAGATCCATCTCGGCATCGGCATGGAGCCGGCTCGCCGACTTGCTGGCCTGAAAGATGCCCTCCCGAAGGTCCGGCCGGCTTCGCCAGACATCACCGTAATAGCCCTCGCTCCCCGCATATCCCCTAGCTGAGTCAAAGTAGGCTATCCCCTGACCGATAGCCTCCAGGATGACAGCCTCCGCCTCCGCATGCCGTCCATAGGTCCTAAGGACCCCCTCTCCCCCGAGCCCTACAGGGGTGACCTCCCGACCGGTCTTTCCGAACCTGCGCCCCGCGAGTGCCGCCATGGGCCACCCGTATCCCCGGCCGCATATAAAAATCTTCAGACGGGAGAGGCCATTGGCCGGGGCTCATGCATTCACCTGCCAGGTATCCTACTATGAGTCACCGGGCTAATCATAGGTCCATAGGACAGGATCGCCCCCGTCCATTGCTACCCGAGAGCCGCACCTGCCACCCCATAATCCTGAACAGAGCAATGGATCTCTGTAGCAACAAGCCCATAGCGCTGCTGCAATTGCTCATCACCTGGTCCACTGTCTCATCGTGTCCAGCCGTTCACAGATATCGCCCGATGGCGCGGGGTAGCTTGACCGCGCTAGTGCATCAGGTCACCGTATCTTCAAAGATTTCGATGCGTGAGGTGGAACGCCAACGATCACACGAAATGGCGGGAGTAGCCTGGCTTTGCGAGGTCTCCCCCTCACCCGTAGCAGACACTCTGCCCCCCTGCTCCAGGGCAGCACCACGGGTGAGTACCTATCTATGACGCAGAGTATCCAGAGTATCCAGAGTATCCCCACTTTCAATATGCCAGCATCCCCCACCCCTGCCCGTGCTACATCCCCCTCTCCAGCGGGATCGGTTCGCGTTCATCCCCCCACCGACCCAGGAGCGACTGGAGGTAAACACCGAAGAAGGCGCAGAAAAGGCCCCCGATCGTGGTGAAGATGATGTAGGTCACGCCGGCCTCATCCCCGATAGGGAACCGGGGAACGTCGCTGATCGAGAGGATATAGATGCTTGCGCCGTAGGCGATGACCCCTATCGCCAGCACGAAGAACGGCAGGGCAATCACCCGCCTGACTGCCTCCCGCTCGTTGAGGAAGACATCGATGATCTTACCCCCCGATGCGACGAGGCCGGCAGCGGTAAACCAGGCTATGGCGCCGTAGATGAATGCCAGAATCTGAAAAAAGATGCCGGAAGGCGTATAGTAATCGAGGAGGCTTATGAGTCCGAGGACAACCCCGAGGATGCTGAGCAGTATCGCGGTGATATACGAGACAAAGGTAAACCTGCCGCCATGTAGCGATGCCCTCAAGGATGAGATGAAGTACCCGAAGATCTCATCGACCCCCATACCCTTGAAGAGCAGGTAGATGCCGATGACGCCGACGACGACAATGGTTGCACCTTCAGGATATCCCAGCAAGTAACCGGCTGCATAGAGGAGCATGGCAAGACCGAGCGGCACCAACACCAGCCTTGAAACCTTTGGATCATCGAGGAGACGCTTGAGGATGTAGTAGGTTCCCTCAAGGTTCGGCATCTGGTTGACCACGACCCTCCGCACGCTGCTGACCGGCACCCTGGACTGGATGATCGGGAGGACATACTCATCCTCAGCACCATCTGTCACGAGGATGCAAGAGCTCGAGGCTGTCTCCACAAGGATCGCATCGAGGCTGGATGCTACCCGTCGATCGCCTTCAAGCAAGTTCATGTGGTCACCGCAGATGACAGCGACGGCAACCTCTTCCCCTCGTCCGACAAGCTCGTCGTAGAGCTTGACCGTCTCAAAGATCGCGTTGACATCAGAGTCTTCAGGATCACTCAGGCCAAGAGCGGTTGCCGCATGGAGGCATGCATCCCTCCCCACGATAGGGCTACCAATCCTGGCCTTGAACCCGAGATCGTCGTCACGATCAACACAGAGGACGAGCGTCCGCTCTTTTGCCATTCAATAGAACATCTCACCGAGTCTATTAAATAATTTGCAGCGGAGATGGAAAAAAGTATTAGATGAGTTTTGCACGCTGAAGCAGGAGTAGATCATCGGTAGTGAGCTTCTCCCCGCTCCGGAACTGCTCGAAGATGCGTTCCGCCTCCTTCCGAACGGCCTTCTGCTCTCGGGTGACCCGGGTCCTCCGGGTCTTCTTGCGCAGCCCAGAGATCACCTTATCGTAATCACGGAGTTCCTTCTGGCAGGCGATGAACTGTTTATGTTCCTCGTCCGCGGTCTCCTGGGCTTCGACAAACCGCTGGTGTGCTGCATCCGCTTCCTCGCGAGATTTATCGGCCTTCCGGTATGACTCCACCATCAGATCGTGGTGCTGCTGGGCTATCTCAGCCTTCTCGGTGACCGCTTTGTGGATATCGGAGGCCTGCCTGCGGTATTCCCGAGCTTCAGAGAGTTTTACACGCATCTCTTTGTTCTGCTCGAGCTCTGCCTCCTGGTCCTTGACTGAAGCTTTCAGGTGTTTGATCTTCTCGATCAGCTCGCGCTCTTTATCGGTGCTGTAGACCTCGGTCTGCTGTTTGAACTCCAGGTGCTCGATCTGCTTCTGCAGTTCCTTGATGCCCCGGTTCCGGAGGTTGCCGTGCTCCTTCTTGAAGACCTCGAGTTCCTCGAAAAGTGCGTTCGCCTTATCGTTGTATTCGTTCCTCTGCTCCTTGAGAGCCTGGACTTCTTCGTTGATCGCATCCCGCTGCTCTTTATGCCTCTGCGCCTCCTCGACAAATTCGCGGGTCTGTGCATTCAGCTCGTTGCGTTCGCGAGCATTTTTGCTGGCGAGTGCGTTCAACTCATTACGCCGATCTTTGTGCTGCTCAGACTCCGCAAGGACTTTTCTTCTCTTCTCAATCAAATCATTCAGCATTCTCTACCAATCCTCGACATTCGGTACCTGTCTCATATCTCCCGCCAGCGAGACTGCTCTCACGCGCCTGAAGGGGATACCGGAGGCTTCCATAATGGCCACATCACAAGAAAAGACGTCACCGGACTCGCGAACGAGGCCGCCATTCATCTGTCTACTCATGTGTTCAAACCCCCGGTACTATGGCTACCGCAGACCCGCAGGTTCTGCACCCTGCACAATACACCCCGTGCTGGGGGACTATACAAGAACGTCTATAATTCAAACGTCATCCGTACTATTAAGTATTTCGCAGAAGCCATTTATGGACCCCAGTGAGGGCGCTACAGAGTGAGACGAGATGCCCGTGGTGCTACGTTTCACACCCCGCAAGTTAAAGAATAGCATCGTTTCCCATCCCAATCTGGTACGTCTGCCATCGATCCGCCATCTCGCCTAGAAAGCAGACCTATCCCTGCTACGATGACGTATTCGGGGAGGCAGGTAATGACATCCCATGTCCATGGCACCACAGCCGCCATACAGGCCGAGAGAGAAACCCCACAGAGATCACCCGGGGGGCGTCTGCTACACCAATTCGTTTCTCCTCAAAAACTCCCGGATCTCGCGCGATTCGACCCAACCTTCATCGAGCTGTTTGACGATACCGTTGATCCGGGCCACCTGCCCTCGGATCCTCTCAGACGCCTCCCCGTCATCGATCAGGTCAGCCATACCGAGGATCACCTGCAGGGGGAGGCGGATATGGTCAGCGAGGATTGCAAACTGCTCGATGTTCTGCTCGATCTGGTAAAACGCCTGTAGCCGTAGATCTTCGTAACGTCTCCGGTCGGAGACATCCCGGCCGACCGTCTGGGTGCCGACCACCTCCCCACCCTCGATGATCGGGGACTCGTTCATCTCCACAGTAACGACCGTCCCATCCTTTCGGCGGAGTTTCACGAGAAGCCCCTCGACAGACTCCCCGCGTGCTATACGCGCCCGGGCCTCCTGCCAGGCAGGCCAGGACTCGTCAAGGACGTAATCACGGCACTGCACGCCGATCATCTCTTCAGGGGTGTAGCCGAGGATCCGCGTCACCGCCGGGGAGACGTAGGTCACCCCCCGGTCGGTGTAGCAGGTGTAGATCATATCAAAACTCCGCTGGGCGATCTCCCGGAACCGTTCCTCACTCTCCCGGAGCGCATTCTGCATCTCCTTCCAGGCGGTGATATCCTCCACCATCGCGATGATAAAACCACCCTCCCTGGAGTCATGGAGCAAAGAGACCTTCAACCGTCCCCAGATGATCCTCCCGTCCTTTGTCACATAACGCAGCTCCTGGGGGAGGGACTCGGCACTCTCTCTATCGGGTACGAAGATCAGATCCCGGAACTGCATGGCACGGAGTTCCTCTTCACTATAGCCGAACATCCGCACAAACGCCGGGTTTGCCTCCGTGATCTTTTTGACGGGGTCGATGAGCGCGATCCCGGTCCCGGCCTGCTCAAATATACCGCGAAACCGTCTCTCACTCTCCCGGAGAGCACGTTCGGCCATCTTCTGCTCGGTGATATCCTGGCCGGTGACAGCGAGCCTCCCGGGGAGCGGCCGGTAGATGTTCAGTTCATACCACCGCCCGCTCCCCGGCTCCTGTAACCGCCGTCGCACCGGGATACCCGTCTCCGCAACTTCCCCATAGATTGCGCTGGCGCCTCCACGGATCGCCGGGAAGATATCGAAGAGCCGCCGGCCGATCAGATCCTCCCGACTGTGACCGAAGATACCGGCCGCACTCTCGTTCAGCTCGATGAGCTGGTAGTCGATAGGGCGCCCCTCGTCATCCCGGACAACCTCATAGAGGGTATAACTCTCAAGCATCTGTTCAAAGAGAAGGCGGTACTTCTCTTCGCTTCTTCGGAGTCCTTCATCGGCCCGCATCCGCTCAATAGTCCGGCCAAGTCTCTCGGCGACGGTGTTGATCAGGGAGCGCTCTTCAGCAAGGAACGGCCCTTCATCCCCGGGAAGATGTTCATGGCGATAACAGACTTCCATCCTTCCGACGATCCGACCGTGGACAACGAGAGAACTCTCCTGGCGCCAGGGGGTCTCGCAGAACCCAGCCGAGAGGTACTCCCGGCCATCGAGAGTGATCCGGGCGACAGCATCCTCAGGGTGGAGCCAGCCGGCCGGGAGGATGGAGGCGACCTCCTGGAGGATCGCATCGAGCGTTATCCCCGGCCGCTCGACGATACCGGTCATGGCGTAGAGAATGCCGAGCTCCCGAACCCGGTTGTCAAGATCACGCCGCTGCTTCTGGAGCATCTTATCGCCCTTCCACCGCCCCGTGATATCGTTTACGATGACGACGAGCCGGTCATACTCCGGCCGGTAGACCTCCAGTTCGTAGTGGGCATCAAGGATCGGATCGGAGACCTCCCGGTGCACCGGCACCCCGGTCTGTGCGACTCCCCGGAAGAGGTCGAGCGCAGCAGGGCCGAGCGAGGGGATGACAGTGGCAAGATCCTCTCCGACAACCTCTTCCCGACGGCGCCCGAACATCTCTTCAGCTTTGCGGTTGATCCGGATGACCCGAAGATCAGCAAGGTCCCCGGAACGTTCGCGGGAAACCTCGAGCAGCAGCCCTGCGTTGAGCATATGATCAAAGAGGGTACGATATTGCTGTTCAGAGGTTTTAGTTGCCGTATCTGCCTCCATATGCCCAACAATTACCCCAAGCATCACGGCGGCCGTGGCGGCGAAGTCACGCTCCTGCCGTTGGGCGGGATCATCGGTCTTCACAACGGGGTGCCTGATCGCCCTTCCTCGTGCAGCGATCGGGGCGACGATCCTCCTATCTTCAGGCGCCTCTGTCCTGACCGCGACCCGCTCAGATATCCGATCCGGGTTCTGAAATTCACTGGGCAGGAGGACGGTTATCTGACGAAAGACCTCCTCGACGTCTGCGTTGGTGATCAATCGGGAGATTGCATGCACCGCTTGAAGTTCTTTAACCAACCCCTGCAGATTCTCCCGGCCGGTGATATCAATGTTGATCCCGATCCAGAAGGCGACCTGTCCGGCGGCATCCCGGACAGGAGTGCCCCTGCTCGTAATGGCATGGTATTCCCCATCGGACCCCAGTATGTGGTAGTCGCGGTTCCAGGCCTCGCCGGTCGCGACGGAGTGCTCCCACGCGGCGAGCACCGCATCCACTTCCTCCGGATGGATGCTACGCGTCCACCCAGTGCCCTGACACTCCTCAAGTGATATTCCAGCAAGATCGAGGCAGGAGTCAGAGAAGTAGAGCACCCCGCCGTCAGGCCCGCAGATCCAGATGCCATAGGAGGCCACCTCATCGGCAGGCTCCGCTGATGATCCTGGCCAGTTACTGGGAGGCGTTGTAGTGAAATTCAATGGAGACATGTGGAATCGAGATCTGCCGGGAGTGGGAACGAGATCGCAAAGACCAAGCGCCCTGCATATCCCGCATCCCTACCCTGAACCGTGGTATTCTTGTATTGGGGCAATTCCACCGATCGGTTGGTGCGATCATACGGTGACGCTCCCGTCAGAAGATAAGGTACTCGTATCCGAATTTCATGTTTTCGGTCGGATACTGAGGACGCCCCGGGACCGGCACTATCCTTAAGTTACACAAAGCCAAAATTCCACGCATCTATGACAGAGACCTACACCCGATCCGCATACCTGGAGACCGGTCATGCACGGGCATGAGGAGTGCCCCCGCTGTCTTGCGGGGGTCTGTGAGATCCACCGGCCGATCGTCGGTCACCGGGAGATCGCGATCTTCGCAGGCGCAGGTATCCTCCTCCTCGCAGGGATATACGTCGAGCACTTCACCTCTCAGCACCTCGCCGGGACGATCCTCCTCCTCGCCGCGGCGGTTATAGCGGGCCACGATGTCCTGAGGGATGGGTTCCTCGCGCTTACCCGGCTCAGGTTCAACATCGCCGTGCTCATCACGATCGCAGCAGCGGGCGCGTTTCTTACCGCAAACCCGGCCGA
>JAAZOW010000219.1 GCA_012797575.1 Methanomicrobiales archaeon
CGATCACCGCGATGATGAAGATGCCAGACACTCGCTTCATGGGTGGAGCGATGCCCCGCACGCAGATAAATTTTGCCTCGTGCGGGAGAACCGAGATACCGGTCATGACAGCGGCCTGCAGGGCAGGTGATCCCCTGCTTGTGGCATATCAGATGAGATCGGTCAGCAGCACCGCCCTCCCGGGAATGAAGGACGTTTCCCAAGGAAATGTTTTACCCCGCGCCAACCCAATGGATTTTTGCGACCCAAGATGGGGATGACTCAAAAGTCAAATCCGATACAGCGAGTATCAAATTTTTGTGATGTAGCGGGAGGTCAATGACTCACTCACCAGACAGATCTCCGGGAAAAAAAGATCGTTGATTGCCGCGACCGCTGAACAGATGAAAAAAAGAGTATCCTACCCGATATAATTGAGCTCCTCCTGGATCTTAGCCTCCTCGGCCTCCTGGATCTTCGCGATCGCCTGCTCCATATCCTCCGCCCGCTCCTGCAGGAAGGTGTGGTCGACCTCGATCCCGAGCAGGTTGGAAAGAACCGTAAGGAGGCTGTCCGCACTCCTTGGGTCCACGATATATCCGCTCGTCTCGCCCATCAGGCAGATCCCCTCGATCCCCCGCACCTCACCGAGACCGAGCAGGAGACCCGACGCCCCCACGATCATACCGCCCATCCCGGCGTTCTCAAACGATCCACCGGCCGCCTCCACCTCAGATCGGAGATGCTCCATATTGACAGCAGAAAAGATCCGCGGATTCTCGACCAGATGACCAACGCCGTAACCCCCGAGAGCGTAGATCCGCTGGACACCCAGATCTTCGGCGATATCCAGGTAACTCTCCGTCAGGATATAGTGTCCCTCCGCCGATGTGCTCTGAAAATCCCCTACCAGAAAGAGGATCGCCTTCCCATCCTTCTCACAGCGGTAGAGCTCGTTGCCGACCAGGTGGGCGACGCCCTCCTCATCGACGATCACCTGCGGCGGGAAGTGGAGCGAGTAGATCTCCGCTATCAACTCGCCCCCAAGCGCATCGATCAGGTGATCGGCGACCAGCTTCCCGACGTGCCCGACACCGGGCAGCCCCTCGATCAGGATCGAGGCCTCAATATCATCCTCCTGGAAAAAATTCACGGTGACGTGCTTCATCTTCGTATAGCCCTCCTGTATCTACCGTACCTATCCTCTGGTGAAAAGCGTGCCGGATGGGCCGTCCGCGTCGGCCGGCCGCAGACCGGGCAGATTAAACAGAGCGTGTATCGCCGATCATGCGGACAGCGGCGGATGCGTCTGCTCATATCTACTTATCCGGCCTTCTGTCTCCGGATGAATTTACCCGATCCGCCCGCCCGCTCGACCACGCCGATGGCAGCATTCGATGCCTTCTCGATCGCCCGCTCCGCCGCTTTATAGTCGGGTGCCGTCACTTTTATCCGGTACCTTGGAGCTCCAACGTAGATCAAGTCGATCTCAACGTTCTCGATCTTTGGCTGCGCACTCCGGAGCGCCCGGCGGATCACGTTGACCCCATCAGGCCGGGGCGAGACCATCTCAAGGTACCCCGTTATGGTCACCCGGGGAATCTTCACATTATCGCGTGCGACGGAGACGAGCGACTCCCGGATCCGTTCGTCAAGGTCCAGCCTTCCTGCCGCTTCACCGTCAGTGGTGACCATATCCTCAAACGCCGGGTAGAGCAGACCATATTCATGATATATGGCATCTTCGATGACCCTTTGGTCCACTCCCACCGCCTCAGCGGCGAACGTCACCCACTTAGCAGCCTTCTGCTCATTCTTCCATTCGTGGATCTTCTCGCGCCGCTGGTGTTCGTTGACATCTTTTAACGAGAGATCGATGTGGCCGCGACCGGGGTCGACACCCAGGACCTTGCAGACGACTTTCTGCCCCTCGCGTATGTAGTCCCGGATATACTTAATCCAGCCCCGTGCTATCTCAGATATCGGTATGAGCCCTCTTCGCCCGCCGTATTCGTCCAGGGTCACGAACGCTGCAAAATCCTTGACATCCACGACCGTGCAGACAACAAGCTCTCCTTCTTCGGGCCACTCCCTCTCATGCATAGAATAATCACTCAAGTACTGCCAGTATCTCAGCCTTTATATCTGCTTTCCCGCCACGGGGCTCTGCAAGGAGACGCCCGCAGACACCGCACTCCACAACAGTACTCGCCTTCTCAAAGACTATCTGTTCGTTCTCACAATCCGGGCACTTCACTTTCAGAAAAGCGCTCCTGTTCTCTCTCTTCAACCGGACCATAGTACTTCTTCACTCCGTCAACTCAAGCTTGCCGGCCCGGAATCCCGGCCGGAGATGCGCCTTCCCGCAGACCGTGCAACGATACTTTACATTGATCTTCTTTGTTGGTTTATCGCCGCCAGGCACCTTGCTGAACTTGCCCATATTGCCCACGGTACTCCTGCGCGCCTTCTGGCGATCGATCCAGTTGAAGTGGCGTAACCTGCCTCTCTTCACCTTCACGACCTCATGGATCTGGTGGTTCCTGCAGAACGGGCAGTACGTTCTGAACTTTGCTGGCATTTTCATGACAATATCCTCTACTCGGGTACCTATATTACTTGCTAAGCCTGATATTTAAGGCTATGTCGCGCTCGCAGAGCACGTCTGCATTGCTCTCCGGCAGGGTGACGATATCCCCCCGCATCAACGCGTAGACCCTTCCATCCACCCCCATGAACGGTTCTATATCCGAGCAGATGCGCACAAGAGCACAGGGAGATGCAACGGGGGTGGTTTCGGCCGGATCCCCGACCGCAGCGACATCGTCAGGTTCATCGACCGCATCAATACCGCTTCCACCGAGGAGATACTCCTCTCCGTGGACGAGCACCTCCCGGCAGCCCTCGATGGCCTCGATGACCTGTGCGTACATCGCCCGTTCCACCGGGAGCATCTTCCGGGCCTCTTCCCTATCGAAGTACTGCCCCTCGATCTGCTGAAACGCAAGGTCGAGTATCTGCCGTGTCCGGAGCGAGAAGATCTCCTGCACCGTGTCGCTGACACTTCCGATCTCCTCGATGATCAGGCTTCCTGCACGGCTCTCGAGGGGTTTTTCGAGGCTGTAATAATCAGCCTTGAGCTTATCGACGTAGGCCCGGGCCTCTTCATAGAGGCGCGGATCGATATCAGAAAGCCTGCCGGTATGGTGCATGTTCAGGAGCGTCTGCCGCAGCTTTTCCAGAAAATCGGCGGCCATGTCTCAGGCACCTCCTGCGATCTCGGCTACATTTCGGCAGCAGAGGAAGACTGCGAGCGCTTCAGGCACATCCGTAGTCCCTGCCCTGAGCGTGTAGGTCCTCCCGAGCAGAGATGTGGTAACGTTCATCTTCAAATCCACCCGCACCGCTCGTTCGCCAAAGACCACCGCATCCACGAGCGGATCGAAGTCAGCGAGGTCCCGGATATCGAGGGGCACCACCCGCATCCCGCTACCGCCGTGCAGCGATCCCGGTGCCCGGATCAGGCGTTTGATGTCGGTCGTGACCGGTTCATCCGCACGCGCCCCTGCATCCCTGATCCGCTCCTCAAACCCTGGCGAGGTCAGGATCGCCTGGACGACCCGATTCTGCAGGAGGGCGCCGGGATCGCTTGTACGGACGGAGTCGAGGCTCGCAAGGAACTCCTTTCCCGTCCGCTTGCCGATCCCATCAAACCCATCGATATACGCCATCGCCTCAGCCGGGCTAAGACCCGCAAGCCAGGCGAGATGATCCCGGAGGGCGCCCGCATACCGCCGCCGCCATCCGGTGGGGGGAGCGCGGGGGGCAAGCATCACACCCGGATCGAGCCCGATACCGCAGACATAATCAATGACCTCACGCCGCTCCGGGCTCCCCCAACCCCGGACAGCGATATCGGTGAGGTGGATGTGGTAGCCGCGTGCGCCTGAGAAGGCGATCCGTATGTGGTTGGAAGAGAACCCGAGTTCGTCGATCAGCATCTCGACCAGTTTCTCGGTCTCCTCTTTGACTCGAGCAAGCATCATAGCGTAGGGGCCACGAACGATCTGGTCGGCATCGAGATCGAAGATCAGGTCGGCGCCTGCCCAATGTTTCTCGCTCATCGTCGGCGCCGACGGCGTCTGGTAGTAGGCGGTCGAGTAGTAGACGTGGGCGGGCACCAGACTCTTAACATAGACCACAAGCTCCCGTGGATCCATAAACGCCATGTGCCGCCGCATCCTGGCATCGGTCCCGGTATGAAAGAAGACGAAACCCCATTCGCGCTGCTCAAGGGAGGGCGGAGCGATGACATTCTGCCTCTGGTAGTACTCCGTGAACCTCTGTTTCACAAACTCGAGCGTCGCAGGCTTCATACGATCGTCTTGATCATGTATGGGCCCGCCCGCTCATATCCCTGTTTCCTGTAGTAGGGTCGCACCCCGACACCGCTCATAACCGCGAGCCGCGTAAACCCCTGGTCACGCGCCTCCTCCTCGGTGCGGGAGAGGAGCTGGACACCGAAACTGCGGTGTTGCCACTCATCTCCTTCCGCGGGAGTGCCGAGGGGGACCATCCCCCCATAGACATGGAGCTCGCGCAAGAGCGCCGCGCCGGAGAGCTCTTCGCGGAAGATCCGGTGCGGGAACCGTAGCCGCGCAAATCCGACGAGGGCATCCTCAGATCCGGCCTGGATGAACCGCTCCTCTCCACCGCAGGACTCGTAAGCGGTGACTGAGATCGTCGCTTCTTCAGGCGCAGGCACCCTGCCGACCTCCCGGCATCGGATGCACCGGCACCGCATCCCCTGCTCACGAAGATGCGCCGCCGCGAGCTGCCGGAAGTTACTGTGCCGTGAGCCCGCGACGATCAGCTTCGCCGGTATATCCCGCTGAACCCGCTGGAGCCGGAGGTACTCCGGGAGGAGAGACTTCGCGTAGGCGACAAGGTCGATGAGCTCATCTTCGTCGTAAGGCCTGTAGTCACCCCGCTTCCAGAGCGCCTCGATCTCCGATGCCGGCGTCACCAGGGTCGGATAGATCTTCAAAAAGTCCGGGCGGAACCGGGGATCGTCGAAGAGCTCCCGAAACATCCTCCGATCATCCTCCATACTCGCTCCAGGGAGGTTTGGCATCATGTGAAACCCCACCTTCAGTCCGGCGTCGCGCAGGAGGCAGTTCGCCTCGACCGACTCAGCGACCCCATGCCCCCTCCGGTTGTAGTCGAGGATCCGGTCGTCCAGGTGCTGGACGCCGAGCTCCACCTTGGTCACCCCCATCCCGAGCATCTGGTTGATATGGTCCTCCCGGCACCAGTCCGGTCTCGTCTCAAACGTGGTCGCGACGCACCTGACCGCGGAGCGTTCGTTCGCGGTAAAGATCGCCTCAAGGTCAGGTCTTGCCTGCACGAGACCTGCCCGGGGATAGTCGTTCATCGCCTGCACGGCGGCCCCGACGAACCACTCCTGGTACTCGAGCGGTCGGGCGGTCATCGTCCCGCCCATAACGATCAGCTCCGCCTTATCGACGTGATGGCCGAGCGCCTCGAACTGGCAAAGCCGCGCCTGCACCTGTTCGTAGGGGTCAAACGCATGTTCCCGGGCCCGGAGCGCCGCCGGTTCCTCTCCCGTGTAGCTCTGGGGGGAGGCAAACGGGTGCTCCGGCCCACCCGGGCAGGGGAGGCATTTCCCGTGGGGGCAGGGGTAGGGTGAGGTCATCGCCGCGACGGGCGCCACACCAGAGAGCGTCCGAGTGGGTTTCACCTGGAGGATCGGTCGGAGGCGTTTGTGCTCCTCCGGAGTGGCTGCAGCGAGAATGGCGGAGTTTTTAGGCATATCAGCGCCATAGATCCGGCAGACCTCGAGCTTGATCCGCTGGATATCAGGTTCTGGCCCTGCAGAAAAAATACGAGAGATGATCTCCCGGAGAATCGTGGTATCGTTCATCCTCTAAAGTTCGGTTACTACCCTTTCTGAAGAGACATCGTGGTGGTGCCCGGTGCAGGGATCGTAGTGAGACCGGATATGCTGGACAACCTCGCCCCCGAGGGTCAGAATAGCTTTTTTGTGCGAGATCTTATTCTTATGGATATGAACTGGTGAGATGTGGAGAGCATCATACTGGTCAGTGGGGACCTCCTCCCCGGTGGTTCCTTCATAATACTTTCTAATGTGGACTAATAGCATGTGTAGGTGGAGCAGCTCCTCTTTTTGCACAATATCACCTTTTCCTCGAAGAATACTACTGTCCATGGGTAAATATATTTTATTGGTGATCTTTTTATATGAATCAGATGCGGGCAGTCGGAGCATTTATCGGGCTTGCAATCGGCGATGCCATGGGCGCGCCCCTGGAAGGCCTTCCTCCGCGGCCGATTGCTGTAACAGAGATGCTGGGGGGCGGGATTCATGGCACCCTCCCGGGGCAGTACACCGATGATACCCTGCAGGCGCTAGCCCTCGCGGAGACCCTCATCCGGTGCCAGAGGCTTGACGTGGATGACTTTGTAGGGCGCCTGATACAGGTATACCGTGCCCACCCGGAGTTCTTCGGCCCCACGTCCCGGACCGTCCTCGACCTCATCGAAGACGGTCTAGACCCGGGGGCCGCCGCGACCCGGGCGCACGAGACACGAGGTGGGAGCCGGAGCAACGGGAGTGTCATGCGCGGGATACCGGTCGGCGTATTCTACCCTCCCGGGGAGGTGCGGGAGATGAGCCTTGCGGCCTCCCGCATCACGCATCTCGACCCGGCGGCCGGGGAGGCGTCGGCGATCATCAACCGGATGGTCAGCGGTATGTGCCGAGGGGAAGGAGTTGACGAAGCCTTCGGGGCGGCCGTCGCTGCCTGCAGGGATGCAGAGCTAAAAGCGATGCTTGAAGATTACCGGGCTTATCCGCCGGAACCCTCGCTTGACGCCGTCCTCTGCACCCACTGCGCGACCAGGATCCTTCTAGAGGCGCCATCCCTCCGTGACGCTATCGTACGAGCGGTCAACCTTGGGGGCGATGCCGATACCGCCGGTGCCATCACCGGTGGCCTTGCCGGAGCGCGCTGGGGGATCGCGGCGATCCCGGAGTCCTGGCTCTCGGTGCTCCAGGATCGGGAGAAACTCCTCGATCGCGCTCGAAGACTCTGGTCAGTGAGCAAACCGTAGCGGGGCAGAAGAAGGCATCAGACGGGTCGCAGCTCCACCAGTTTCAGGGGCCGACCCCGCTCACAGGGTTCAGGGGCGTTGCCGAGGATCTCTCCAACGACGTACTTCTCCCCCTCGATGATACCGTCGGGATAACAGAGCCGATAGCTCCGGCAACCTGTCCTCGGGCAGGAGAACTCATAACTGATCCTCGAGTTCACGATCGCCATATCAGCATTGATCAGTGCAACGACCGGCGCTTCCACCACATCGACCGCAACCACCGCCTCATGATGGATCGGGCAGTCGTGCCGGGTGTTTGAGCGGACAGTCGCGACCCGGTACTTCTTCCCGGGCTGCAGGTTATGGCAGACCTTGCGCACCCTGCAGACCTCGCACTCGGTGCATACGCAGCCCTCGTAGACGAACTCAAACCCCGGTTTTGCAAGCGTTACCCCGACCAACGTCACCTTTGTCTTCTGTTTTGCCGCCATATGCTCACTCCTGGTAGAGCATCTTCACGAGATCCCGCGCCGATCTCCGGGTCAATCCCATATCCAGTATCGTGAACCGTTCCGGCCGGATCGTTTGAGCGGCGAGTAGCGCTTCAACGGCTGTCTCGTCATCGATCCCGATCTCAGCTGGCCTTGTCGGCGCCCCGATCTTTCGTAAAGAGTCACGGATCCCCCGCCAGTCTCCACCATGGAGGTACATCGTTATGATCGCCCCGATACCGCACTTCTCCCCATGGAGCCCTTTGCCGGGCGCGAGACGGTCCAGCGCGTGGGAGAACTTATGCTCACCGCCGCTCGCGGGCCGGGACGATCCTGCGATGCTCATCGCAACGCCGGAAGAAACCAGCGCTTTCGTCACGATCCAGGCACTCTCCTCGGAGTGCGGTTTGATGAGATCGGCACCCTTGAAGAGGATCTCGGCGGTCATCCGGGAGAGTGTCAGCGCGTACTCAGAGACCTCTTCACCCCTGAGACGGTGAGAGAGTTCCCAGTCGAGGATCGCGGTATAGTTTGCGATGATATCCGCACACCCAGACGCAAGCAGCCGATGAGGCGCCGACGCGATGATGGTGGTATCTGCGACGATCGCGATCGGCGGCTCAGCAGCGAGCGAGACGTTCCCCTCAGCCGTCGGGACCGAAGCCCGCGACGAGGCGATGCCGTCATGCGACGCGGCGGTCGGGACGCTGATGAAGTGGTGGTCGGTGTTGTAGGCGACGATCTTTGCGGTATCGATGATTCGGCCGCCGCCGACGCCGATGACAAACCCTACCCCAGCCGCCGCCTCCTCGGCCTCCCTGATCACCGCGAAGGGATCACCGCCATCGGCCGAGAAAACCGTGACCTCGTAGGAGTCAGAGAGCAGTGCCTCGACCCTTCCACCGGCCACATCCCGTGTCCGCCCCCCGGTTATGATGAGCACAGAGTCGCCGAGATCCAGGTCTTTGCAGACAGCCCGCACCTGCCCGATGACGCCATGACCGATGATGACGTCACGGGGGAGCTGCATCCATTTAGACTTGTCAAAGACCTTGGTCCTGAGTAGGTTTATGCCGCCTGCGCTCATTCAGATCAGTAATGATTAGGGAGTTCCTCTACAAATACTACATCGATCCCATCCGTTACGGCCACCCGTACACGCTCATCGATACACTGACCTACGCCCTGATCCTGATCGCAGCGGTCTATGTCATCTACCGGGGGCTCCAGCGGTATAAGGTTGCTGTCGACGACGAGCTGGTGCTTGCAACCCTGCCCTTCGTCATATTTGGCGGGCTGCTACGGGTCATTGAAGATACCGGTATGATCGCATCCGACATCCGATTTCTCCTGATCACCCCCCTGATCTTCTTCACGGTCTCCGGGGTTGCGGTAGTCGCCCTCTTTGCGGGCGTGTTCGCCGAGAAAGCGGGGCTCATCACCCGCTACAGTCGGGTCTATGCAGGTATCGGCATCGGCGCCTGTATCGTGGCAACCGTGGTGCTCGCCTGGTTCGGGCTCACCGAGACGAGGATCGCACTCGACGTCCTCGGTGCCATCCTCGCGCTCGCATCGGTCTCATCGCTCGCCCTCTGGGCACTCTTAGTCTACGGTTTGAAGGAGGACTATGCCTCAAACATCCTCTACAAACTCCTCATCTTCGGTCATATGCTCGATGCGAGCGCGACAAGCTACGGGATCGATATCCACCCGATCCACTACGTCGAGCAACATGTCGTCGGCTCGAGCCTGATCGAGGCCACCGGCACGGCATTCTCGATGTTTTTCCTCAAAGTGGTGGTCTTAATCCCGGCAATTTATATCCTTGAGATGTATAAGAGAGAGGGAAATCTCGGTCTCTGGCACCTTATCCTGCTTGCCATGATCGTTGTCGGCATGGCGCCGGGGATACGGGATATGGTACGGATGGTTCTCTATGTCTGAACACTCACTTGCCCGGGCCACGATCTCTGCGGGCATCCTGTTTGCCATCGCGGTAGGCCTCGGCGCCTTTGCCGTGGCCCGCGACCCGGCGGTTGGCGTGGAGGTGATGGCACTCTTCCGCGATCAGGTCGCAAGCCAGATCCTCACCGACTCCCTGCCGATCCTCGCGGTCAGGATATTCTTCAACAACGCTACAACCTGCGCCCTCCTCTTCCTCGGGGGAGCAGCGCTGGGCATCATCACGGTGCTGATCCTCGCGGTCAACGGGCTTTTGATTGGTGCGGTGGCAGAGCTCATGCAACAGCAACAGGGTTCGCTCTTCATCGCAGCAGCGCTCATCCCCCATGGTATCTTTGAGATCCCATCGTTCCTCATCGCGGGAGGTCTCGGGCTTCTCCTCGGTCGGGCACTCGTGGCCGAGTGGCACGGCTACGGTGACGCCGCCGCTGCTGCAGTTCCGCTGGCCCGTCTCTTTCTCCGGATAGTCATCCCGCTCCTTGCGGTTGCGGCGGTTGTAGAGGTATTTATTACGCCAGTAATCCTAAGTATAGTGATATAAGAGAGATATATCACAATTTTTGAGGTATGAGACGGATGGAAGAAGATACTGGCGCACTTCCCCGGAAAGAAGATTTTTCACGGTGGTACAACGAGATCCTCTGGCGAGCCGAGATCATGGACGTCCGCTACCCGGTCAAGGGGCTGTACGTCTGGTACCCTCATGGATTCGCCGTCAGGAAACGCGCATACGGAATACTCCAGAGCCTGATGGACCGCGATCATGCGGAGACGATGTTTCCGCTCCTGATCCCTGAGACCGAGTTCATGAAAGAGGCCACGCATATCAAGGGCTTCGAGGATGAGGTCTACTGGGTCACCCACGGTGGCAAGAACGAACTTGAAGTGCCGCTTGCGCTGCGACCCACGAGCGAGACCGCCATCTACCCGATGTACTCTCTCTGGATCCGGTCACATACCGATCTTCCCCTGAAGCTCTATCAGATCGTCAGCACCTTCCGATACGAGACGAAGCATACCCGCCCACTCATTCGCCTCCGTGAGATCACGTCGTTTAAGGAGGCGCATACGGTGCATGCGACGCGGGAGGAGGCGGCGGCGCAGGTCGAGGTTGCGCTGGGCCTCTACAAAGAGTTCTACGACAGCCTTCAGGTGCCGGTGATCATCTCTCGCCGCCCCGACTGGGATAAATTCCCCGGCGCTGACTACACCATCGCCGTTGATACCATCATGCCGGACGGAAAGACCCTTCAGATAGGGACAGTGCATATGCTCGGCGACCACTTCTCCCGGACCTACGACATCACCTATGAGGACGCCGACGGGGAACAGCAGTATGCCTACCAGACATGCTACGGGATCTCGGAGCGATCGATCGCTGCCATCATCAGCGTCCATGGCGACGATAAAGGACTCGTGTTGCCGCCAGCGGTCGCACCGACCCAGATTGTCATCGTGCCGATCATCATCGGGAAGCGGCGCGACGAGGTGCTCTCGGCGGCTACGGCGCTTGAGGAGGAGCTGAAAGGTGCCGGGTTTAGCGTGAGGCTCGATCGCCGGGATATACGCCCGGGCGCGAAGTACTACCACTGGGAGATGCGCGGCGTCCCGTTGCGGATCGAGATCGGGCCGCGCGACATCGATACAAACACCGTCGTCGCCGTCACCCGCGATGGCCAGAAGACGAAACTCGATCGCCGGGGCGCTACTGAAGGGATCTTTTCGGTCCTTGCGGAGTTCCAGAAGAGGATCCACGGGACAGCACAACAGACGATGGCTGACCGGATCACCACGGCAAGGACCCTCGAGGAGACCGCTCTCGCGGTGAAGAGCGGGGTTGCAGTCATCCACTGGTGCGGGTCGCGGGAGTGTGCAGAAAAGATTGAGACGGCGGTGGATGCGAGCATCCTCGGATCCGATATCCGCTCGGACCAGATCGCCGTCTCTGATGGTCCGTGCGTCGTCTGCGGCGGCGAGGGCAGATCCGCCCTGGTCGCCAGGACCTACTGATCAACAAGACGGGCAGGTGTACTCTCGTTCGATCTCAGGGGACGAAAAGTCTCCTGATATCACTGCTTTTCCGCCTGAGATGAAGATCCTGCCGCACCGTGAGCACCGTTTCGGGAACAGTCGTTCCCAGCGGTTCATCGGAACTTCCAGAGTGAACCGCATCTTCTCCGCGTCTGTCGGGTCACACTGAATAAGGTCCTCATACCGGGAGATGACCTGCATAACATGGAGCGGGTTTGCTCCCCTGCTACAGAACCGCTTAAAGACAAAGAACTGGAAGATCATCCACCCAAGATCAGAACGTTCGAGGATCTCTTCGTATTCACTGCATGTTCCGTCGTCCTCATCGAGAGAATACCCACAGAGGGGGCAACGCCCACCCACGAGTTCATCCAGGTAGACCTCTTCGTGGCAGCTGGGACAGGTGGTATGGGGGGCATGCATTCTGGAAGTCATGATTTTGGCCTCATACTTTTTACTCTCTCTGAAGCCACGGACCCATGCCCCGTGGCCTCCGAAAGCATTCCACGCTTGGATGCGCGGGCTCTACACTTGTCTTGAGGTTTTACTACGTATTGCGCTCGTGATGCTCTTATACATGTCGAATGCGGCCCAGGCGCGGAAGGAGGTCTGACGATCTGGCGGCGGTGCCCGCATGATGGATACCCCTGGGCGGGAACCAAAAGGCCCACAGCGCGATCTCTTCGTCTGCATGAAAAGCGCCTGCAAAAAGCTTCATTTGCACCGCAGCTATCCGCTCCCGACCTCCCCTGCATTCGCACGTGGCACCAGCAGCAGGGCGCTCGCAAGAACGCCGGCGGAGAGGTGAGATGCCTCGTCACATCGTCCGTTGAGCAGAAAAACTCTCTGCAGGGGCGCCTCCCCCCGGCTGGACCTGCAGATCTCCGCGCCGTGATGTGGAGAGATGGCTACAGGGGAGACCTGGAAGTTGACCTGCGCAAACGCCGGGCCGTGCCCCCTCCTTCGAGCCCTGGGTGTGTGGTTCCGGGAAGGTGCCCTCCCGGCGCCGGGCCGTCTCACATCCGGTTCAGGGCTTCTCTCCCCGACATCCCGATATCGATACGGCGCTGGATCGCCGGGAGGTTTGCTGCCTTCACCTCGGCATCCAGCAGGCTATCGAGCGTCTCAAGTGTGGAATCCTCAGAAACGCCGACGATCGCTGCAGGAATCTCGAAGATTGCCAATGCCTCGACATCAAACCCCTCAGTCGCGATCATACCCTCATCGGTCACCCAGACCATCAGGTTGGTCGTCCCAACAGGAATGATGTACCCAAACGCGTCTTTGTAGCTGAGGCGGATTCGTTGGTGGCATAGGATCTGCTGAGCCATGGCAGTCGGGATGCACCCAGGAGCAATAAGGGTATGCCCAGAGGATCAGGGCAACGGAAGATACTTAAGATGCCACGATGATCACAGACGTACCCGGGGCCTGAGGAGGGATTATGATGCTGCCACTGCGAAGGATACTTGATGATGTGCTCGCCGGACACCGACTCACCGAGGAAGAAGCCATCCGTCTCCAAAAAACTCAGGATCGGGGTGTTCTGGATATCGTTGCTGCTGCAGACGAACTTCGGGAGATGAATGTCGGAAGTACTGTCACCTATGTCAGAAACCAGAACATCAACGTGACCAACCTCTGTGTGAACGCCTGCGGGTTTTGTGGATTCTCCAGGAAGGCGGGTGATGCCGATGCGTACCTTCATGACGAGGCCACTGTCCGGGAGAAGGCGCGGACGGCGCGCGAGCGGGGTGTCACCGAGGTCTGCACGGTAAGTGGCCTTCATCCGGACTTTGACGCTCAGTCCTATATCGACATCATATCCTGGATACGGGACGAGGCGCCAGGGGTTCACATCCACGCGAGCAACCCGATGGAGGTGGTTTATGCCGCACAAAGAAGCGGTCTATCCACGCGGGAGGTACTCACCAGGATGCAGGCAGCGGGGCTCGGGTCGCTCTGCGGGACTGCGGCTGAGATCCTGGTAGACCGGGTCCGCGCGGTGATCTGTCCGGAGAAGTGTGACACCGCGACCTGGGTCCAGGTCATCCGGGAGGCGCACGGTCTCGGCATCCGCTCGACAGCGACGATAATGTATGGCCACTGCGAGTCAGTGGAAGATCAGGTTCGGCATCTCAGCATTCTCCGGGAGATCCAGGATGGCACTGGAGGGTTTACCGAGTTCGTGCCGCTCTCGTTCGTCCACGAAAACACCCCCCTCTACCGGGCGGGGCGCGCCCGGGCCGGAGCGACCGGGAGGGAGGATATACTGATGATCGCGGTGGCCCGGCTCTTCCTCGACAACATTAAAAATATCCAGGTCTCCTGGGTTAAACTGGGAAAGAAGTTGGCGGAATTGATGCTTCTCTCTGGAGCAAACGACCTCGAGGGGACGATGTTTGAGGAGAGTATCTCCCGGAGCGCTGGCGCTCGGGGAACCGACTACCTGGACCCTGCCGAGATGCAGCGGATGGCCGAAGATCTGGGGCGAGTGCTTCGGCAGCGAACGACGACCTATGATCTGATCCCGGACTGAATGGGCGTAAGCCTTCAACCGATGCGGGGCGTCAGAACCCGAGACTGTGCCGTGCTTGCCATAATATCGCTGTTGATCTGACCTCTGCACAAACAGGGTCTGGGGGTGTGATCCCGCCCACCCTCCGGAGGACGCACCCCGGGTGCCCCTTGTGCATTGAGGCGTCGTCAGCGATCAGTCGTCAGGTCGGAGGAAGTTGATGATCTTATCTGCAGCCTGTTGGGCCTGCAACATCGCCCGCTCATCCCTGCGAACCTCTCCCGGCGCATACCCCCTGCCGGAGACGTAGCCGAGGTACGAGAACTCGTGGGTGTTTAAGAACCCCTCGATCGTCTCAAGCGACCGTTCGCATCCGCGATCGGCGCAGACGGCGACTGCCACCGCCTTCCGACCCGAAAGCCTCCTGTCATGGTAGAGAGAGTAGGTCCGGTCGATCAGGTTCTTCGTCTGGCCGTTGATGTCGTAGTAGTAGGTCGGGGCGCCGAAGACCAGCACCTCGCAGTCGATCATCTTCTCTGCCACAGCCCCCCAGTCGTCATCCTCAGTCGCGCACCATTTCGCCTGCTTGCAGGCCTCACACCCGGTGCAGGGTCGGATATCCATATCGGCAAGCGTGACGTAGTCGGTCTCGATACCCGCCGCCCGAACGCGATCGAGGATGGTGGTGACCAGCAGCGCGGTGTTACCGGTCCTGCGCATACTTCCGGAGATCCCGAGAACTTTCATGATCTATTGCACGCTCCCCTCATGTTTGATTGTTTCGATGCGGGCATCCAGATCCAGCCCCACAAACGCATCGAGAAGTTCGGAGACCGGATCTCCGGGGCGGAAGAAGAGGTGTGAGGGGCAGGTGCAGTCGCTACACCCAAACCCGGAGATATGCGCACCGCCGATGGCACGGGCGAGATCGCACTCGCAGTCCCGATTGGTGACGGCGGTGACGACGACAGACGGCGCAAAATGCGAATCAAGGAGAAGGTAATCGATGTGCCACCGGGGAGGGCGGTCCCGGAGGAGAGCGAGCCGCCGGTGCCGCTCCACCCGGGCAAGCCCCCCGCTCCCCCGGGCCGACCCGACGTAGATATGCCAGCCCGCAGCAAACTCACGCACCCCTAGAGCACCGATCCGGACCTCAGAGCAGGAATTTTTGAGGGCGAGAGCGTAGACTCCCTTATCCATAGAGCCTGATCGCTTCCCGGGCAGCCGCGATATGTCTCCCGCCTCCGGTGGTGACGGGCTCCCCGTGCCCCGGGTAGAGCGCCTCGACGTCGAGCTCGGCCAGACGGTCGATGGATGCTACGAGCGCAGCCCTATCCCCACCCGGGAAGTCATAACGGCCAAACGATCCCCCGGTAAAGATCGTATCCCCTGAGAAGAGCGCCCGGATCCCGGCGTCGTAGAGACATATCCCGCCCGGGGTGTGCCCGGGGGTGTGGATCACCTGGAGACTACCCACCCGGTCGCCGTCCCGGAGGGTGGTATCGGGGGCGATCCCGGGCGATCGGGCGCCGAAGAGGGGGGCGAGGCTCAGGACATCGTCGGAGAGACCAGGTGCATCCGCCTCGTGGATGCAGATCGTTACATCGCCGCAGATCCGGGCAATCTCCCTGATGTGGGCGATATGGTCGTAGTGGGCATGGGTGATGATGATCGCATCGATCGCATCGGCATATGGCTGTACGGCCATAGGGAGGACGCCTGCATCCACAAGAACATCTCCATAGACGAATGAGTTGGCGTAGGCCGTGCCGCTCGTGATCCACCGGATTGGCATGCAGACTAATATGGCCTCCGGACAGATGTCTCTTATGCATACCCTGATCTCTGCAAGCATGCGCGGAGTCCCCCCTGAGGTTGAGGCGATCGCCCGGGAGGAGGGGCTCGCCCCGCACCGTGCTGCACGGGCCATCGCCCGCGGCCGGATCGTCATCCCTGCAAATCCCAGAAGACCTCACAGGCTCTGTGCCATCGGCGAAGGGTGCAGGGTGCGGGTCAACGTGAACATCGGGACGTCGGGCATCCGTTGTGATGAGGATCTCGAGGTCGAGAAGGCGAAGGCCGCCCTCCGCGAAGGGGCGGACGCACTGATGGACCTCTCGACCGGAGGCGACCTGCCCCGCATCAGACGGCGGATCCTCGCTCTCGATGCCCCCGTCGGTACGGTTCCGGTCTATGAGGCGGTTCGGCGGGCCGGGAGTGCAACCGACGTCGATGCCGACCTGCTCTTCTCAGTGATCCGGGAGCACTGCCAGCAGGGCGTGGACTTCCTGACCCTGCATTGCGGCACAAACCGTGATGCCCTTGCATCGCTCCAGGCCGATCCCCGCACGATGGGCGTTGTCAGCCGAGGCGGCGCATTCCACGTTGCGATGATGGTCGCAAACGATGAAGAAAACCCGCTCTATGCCGAGTACGACTACCTGCTCGAGATCCTCGCCGAACACAACGTGGTCATCAGCCTCGGCGACGGGATGCGCCCCGGTGCGTTCGTGGACGCCGCCCGCCTTGCGAAGACGACCGAGTACCTGACACTCGGGCACCTGGCAAAGAGAGCGCTCGCCGCCGGGGTACAGCGGATGATCGAGGGACCGGGGCATATCCCGGCCGACCAGATCGGCTACAACGTCAGGACAATCAAAGAGCTGACCGACGATGCCCCGCTCTACCTGCTCGGTCCGCTCGTGACCGATATAGCACCGGGCTACGACCACGTGGTATCGGCGATCGGGGGCGCTATCGCCTGCATGCACGGCGCGGACTTCCTCTGCATGGTCTCCCCGAGCGAACACCTGGCATTACCCGACGTCCACGATATCGTCGAAGGAACGCGGGTGGCAAAGATCGCCGCACATATCGGCAGTCTCTCCCGGGCCGCCGGGAACACCCGAAACCGCGAGATCCGGATGGCTGAGGCGCGCCGGAACCTCGACTGGGAGAAACAGTTCGAGGCGGCGCTCTTCCCCGGAGAGGCCCGGCGCATACACGAGCGAGATGGAGAGATTGAGACCTGCTCGATGTGCGGTGATCTCTGTGCTGTAAAGATGGTCCGGGATATCCTCAACGCCCCGAAGGAACAGGTGGAACCCTGACCCCCACTCCCTCAGATCCTCTTCGGTAGCGTCCGTGCGTGTAGCATCATGGCCGCGGCCGTGAAGAGGAGGGCGAAGAATGCAAGCGCGATGATATCGACGACGAGAGGGAATGCGTGTACCTCCCCGAGGGAGTAGCGGGCGATATCGGTGAAGTAGGTCAGAGGCGAGAAGACGGCGACCAGCCTCCCCCAGGCCGGCAGACTCTCGATCGGGACGAATATACCCGAGATGAAGATCAGGGGGAACTTGATCAGCGAAGAGAGCATCATGATGTTTGGGGGGGAGCTCGTCGGCGGGACCGAGAGAAGAGTGCCGAGCGACGAGAAACAGATGGCACCGATGAGTATGCCGAGGAGGAGCAGAGCCGGGTGACTGATGGTCAGGCCGAGGGCAAGGGCGATCCCGACCGGGGCGAGCGTTATCCCGACGCCGAAGACGAACGAGGCGAGGATATCCCCAAATATCAGTGCCGGGACCGTGATCGGGGCGGCGGCCAGCCGCTCAAGCGTCCGCGCCTGGGCCTCCCAGGGAAAGATCACCGGCGAGACGGCCGTCGCCGTGAAGAAGAGGGTCATGGCAAGCAGTCCCGATATCAGGAACGGGAGCGACGCAAACCGGCTGCCCACCGAGAAGGCCATAAAGAGGAAGAGAGGTATCAGGAGACCGAATATGATGACCGGTCCCTTGATGTAGTAGATCATGATATCCTTCTTCGCGATGACGATCGAGCGGCGCACCTGTTCAACTATCCCGGAGGGGTGCATCAGTCATCACCCGCCGTGATGGAGAGGAAGACCTCGTCGAGCGAGGGGGTTGGCGTATCCAGGGAGAGGATCCGTGTCCCCTGTGCGCGGGCATGCGAGACGATCGACTGGATGGCGGTATCGATATCCTCCACTGCTATCCTGCAACGGCCATTGACTTCCGCAACGTCGGCTACACCGGGAAGCGCGGAGAGTGCTCTTATGTCCACCCGGCGGTCGAAACGGACAAGGACCACGGCGATCCGCTCGACCGTTTGTTTCAGCTGCTCCGGCGTATCGACCGCCGCGATCCTCCCGCACCTGATGATCCCGACCCGGTGACAGAGCCGGTTGGCCTCGTCCATGTTATGCGTGGTCAGAAAGATCGTCGTCCCCGCCTCGTTGAGGCGCTGGAGCATGGCGATGATCAGGTGGGTGCTCTGGACGTCAAGGCCGCTTGTGGGTTCGTCCAGGAAGAGGATCGGAGGCTCATGCAGGAGCGCCATGCCGAGGATCAATCGCTGTTGCATCCCCTTGGAGTAACCCTGCACCCGATGATCTTGCCGGCCTAATAGGCCGAGTTCGGCGAGTGTCTCCCGTATCCGCTCCTCTGCCCGGGCGCGGGGAACCCCGTAGAGGTCTGCTGCAAGGAGCATGTTCTGCCGGCCGGAGAGGTCAAGGTAGGCGTTGGCGGTCTCGGGGACCACCCCCATCTGCTGCTTCGCCGGCACGGGATTTTTCACGATATCGTGGCCCATGACATGAACCGAACCCTCATCAGGCCGTATGATCCCGGTGAGCATCCGGACGGTCGTCGTCTTTCCGGCACCGTTCGGTCCGAGAAAACCAAAGATCTCCCCTCTCCGGACATCAAGGGAGATCTGATCGACCGCCACGATATCATCGAAGCGCTTCGTCACTTCCCTGACATCGATGGCGATCTGACCTGTGATCATACCCCTATCTTCGTGGTCGGGCGCAAAAAACGTTATCCAGCCCTGAGGATTCTGATCGCGAGCAGAGCAGCATTCTCGCCGCTATCCACCCCAACGCAGGCCACCGGAACACCTTTTGGCATCTGCGCGATCGAGAGGAGGGCATCAATCCCCATCAGCTTCCCGCTCACGGGGACACCGATCACCGGTCGTTCTGTCTTTGAAGCAACCATCCCGGGGAGGGCCGCCGAGAGCCCGGCGATCGCTATGAAGGTGCGGGCATCACTCGCCTTCAGGTATTCGTCCAGTCTCTCCGGGTCACGATGTGCCGAGATCACCTGGTAGTCGTAGGATACCCCACTCTCCTCCAGGACTCGAAACACCTTCTCCGCGATAGGCTCATCCGACGCAGAACCACAGATCACCGCAACATCGACCATACCTCTCCTTGGTATGCCACTATCCTCACTTCTCTCTGTCGATATCTCGTGGTGGAGAGGTTGATATGAATCCACATCCAACAACTTCAGCAGCAACAGCGTCTATCCTCGACGATATGAGAAGGATTGATTGAGCAATGGAACACGAACCACTCCTTATGATCCCGGGGCCAGTACCCGTCCCGCAACGGGTGCGCGCCGCGATGACACGGCAGGCCATCAACCACCGTGGCCCTGACTTCGGGGCCGCGTATGCGGATACTGTCCGAATACTAAAGACCCTCTTTGGCACCGAAGGTGAACTCTACATCATCAGCGGTTCCGGAACGGCCGGGATGGAGGCCGGCGTCGCGAACTTCGCGCGGGACCGATCGATCGTCTCACTCGTGAACGGTAAGTTCGGTGACCGCTTTGCAAAGATTGCGGAGTGCTACGGGGGCAACGTCACGGTGCTCGAGTCTGACTGGGGAAGCCCGCTCGACCTTGAGGGGCTCGAACGTGAGCTCGAGGCGGGGGCCGAGGTCATCACGATGGTCCACAATGAGACGAGTGCCGGCATCAAGAACCCCGCACCCGAGGTCGGGAGACTTGCCCGGAGGCACGATGCGCTCTTCATCATGGACGGGGTCACCTCCATCGGCGGCGACGATGTCCAGATGGATGCGTGGGGTGTGGATATTGCCGTTGTCGGGTCACAGAAGTGTCTCGCCGCCCCGGCGGGCCTTGCCGCCATAGCCGTCGGTGAGCGGGCCTGGGACCGGATATCAGAGAAGCGCCCCTTCTACCAGGACATGGCCGCCTATCGCAAGAGCGGGTGCAAAAACCCGATGGAGACGCCTTACACCCCGGCGGTCCCGCTCTTTCTTGCGTTGCACGAGGCATGCAAAATGATCGAGGAAGAGGGCATCGCGGCCAGGATTGCCCGTCACCGCCGGATGGCAGACGCCATCCGCGCCGCGGCAAAGGGATGGGGCATCGACCTCTTCCCGAGGCTTGATGCGCACCACGCCTACTCAAGTACCGCGACGGCGCTCCGGATCCCGGATGGCGTCACCGATCAGGCCCTCCGGGGTACGGTCAAGAGGTTCGGTATCGAGATCGCCGGCGGTCAGGACCATCTCAAGGGCAAGATCTTCCGGATCGGCACCATGGGCAGTGTCGGGGCGCAGGAGATCCTTGCCACCGTCGCAGCCGTCCAGTGCGCCCTCCGGGGATCGGGATTTGCGGCCGGTGACGGTGTTGAGGCTGCTGCCGGGGTGCTGCTTGGATGAAGATCGGGATCGCGGATACGACATTTGCCCGGGTAGACATGGGCAAGATCGCCATCGACGAGATTCGGAGGCACGCAAGTGTCGGGATCGAGCGCTACGTCGTCCCGGGCATCAAGGATCTCCCGGTGGCGTGCAAGAAACTGATCGAGGAGCGGGGGTGCGGCATCGTCATGGCACTCGGTATGCCCGGGGGTGCGGAGAAAGACAAGGCCTGCGCCCACGAAGCGTCACTGGGCCTCATCCTCTGTCAGCTCATGACCAACAGGCACATCATCGAGGTCTTCGTCCACGAGGATGAGGCGAAAGATGCAAAGGAGCTTGCCTGGTTGATGGAGCAGCGGACCCGGGAACACGCCGCAAACGCCGTCCGGCTAGCCTTCTACCCAAAGGAGCTCGAGCGGCTCGCGGGGACGGGCCAGCGGCAGGGGTTTGAGGATGTCGGGCCGGCACGCCCTTGATATCAAAAGAATTTTCATATTCGGTGTGAGTAGTACCACAAGGATTGATCAGGATGACGATAAAACTTGGATTCGTCGTCGCGGAGTTCAACCGCGACATCACCTATATGATGGAGATCGAGGCCCGGGAACATGCGGCCTTCCTCGGGGCTGAAGTGGCCGATACGACCTATGTCCCCGGCGCTTACGATATGCCGCTTGCGATCAAGAGGATGCTGCAAAGCGAGGGCATCGATGCAGTCGTCACCATAGGCTGCGTCATCGAAGGCGCCACCCAGCACGATGAGATCGTCGTTCAGCACGCCGCACGAAAGATCATCGATCTCTCGCTGGAGTACGATAAACCCGTCGCCCTCGGCATCTCCGGGCCGGGCATGACCCGGATGGAGGCAACTGAGCGTATCGACTATGCCAGGCGTGCCGTTGAGTCGGCAGTGAAGATGGTCCAGCGATTGAGATGAGCGGCCTGTCAGAGAAGATCGCGGGCATTGCCCCGTCCGCAACGATCGAGATCTCAAACGCGGCAAGGAAGATGGCGAGAGAGGGTATCGATGTCATAAGTCTCTCCATTGGCGAGCCCGATTTCGATACGCCAGAGCATATCAAGGATGCCTGCATCGATGCCCTCCGCCAGGGAAAGACGCATTACGCCCCAAGCGCCGGGATCCCGGAACTGACTGCGGCGATCGCGGAAAAAATCACCCGCGAGAACGGGTTTTCTGCCAAGCAGGATGAGGTGATCGTCACCTGCGGGGCGAAGAGTGCTATCTATGAGGCGATGGAGGCGGTGCTGAACCCTGAGGATGAAGTCCTTCTCCTCGCCCCTTCCTGGGTCTCGTATGAGCCTTGCGCCCGGATCGCGGGCGCGAAGGTCCGGCACCATGTGCTCGACCCTGCGACCTTCCAGATCGACGATACCCTGCTTGAGGTGGTCAGCTCCCGGACGAGGATGATCGTGGTCAACTCACCCTCGAACCCCTCCGGCGCGGTGCTGGACGCAGACTCACTCGGGCTGATCGCCGATGTCTGCCGGGATCACGATACCTTTGCACTCTCAGACGAGATCTACGAGAAGCTGGTCTACGGAAAGAAGCCGATCTCAGTCGCCTCTCTCCCGGATATGGCGGAACGGACGATCACGGTCAACGGATTCTCGAAGGCTTACGCGATGACCGGGTGGCGACTCGGCTACGCAGTCGCTCCACGGGCGGTCATCCGCCAGATGGAGAAGGTGCAACAGCACACCACATCGCACCCGACGACGTTTGCTATGTATGGGGCGATCGCCGCACTTCAGGGCAGTCAGGACTGCGTTGAGGCGATGCGACGGGAGTTTGAGCGCCGGCGGGACTACATCATACCGGCGTTTGCCGACCTCGGTTACGCCACCGCGCCCGCGGATGGCGCTTTCTACGCCTATGTCAACGTCGGAGGCGACGATATGGCGATCGCCCGTTCATGGCTCCAGGATGCCCACGTTGCAGTCACCCCGGGGACGGCGTTTGGCACTCCGGGCTGGCTCCGGGTCTCCTACGCGACGTCGATGGAGAACCTGAAAGAAGCAATCGGGCGGATAGCACGGATCTAGGGTTCGGGCGCCAATCCCCCGTATGCCGGCAGGGATGGGAATCTGCGGGCATGCCCATCCTCCCCTCACCGCCGCAGTCGCTGCAACCTCTCGTAGTACCTGACTGCCTCAGCGGCACGCCCAAGAGAGACGAGCGCCATTGCTATCCCCCTGAGTGCTTCGACATCGTCGGGGTTTGTGGCGAGGGCGTGGTCGTAACAGTCGAACGCTTCCCCGGGTCGATCCAGGACCATGAGGGCGTTTCCTTTCATACTCCAGATCTCCGCCTTCGCTGGATCGGCCTCGAGTGCCCGTGTATAACAGGCGACGGCCTCGCTGTAACGTCCAAGGACGAAGAGCGCAAGCCCCTTCTTGCACCAGGCATCCGCATTCTCCGGGTGAGCCCGGAGTTCCCGGTCATAGCAGACGAGCGCCTTGTCGTAGTGCGAGAGGACTGAGAGCACATTCGCCTTGTTGCTCCAGACACGGTAGTTCTCCGGATCGACCTCGAGCGCCCGTTCATAGCAGACGAGTGCCTCCTCGTACCGCTCAAGCCGGCAGAGGGCGTTTCCGTAGTTGTTCCAGGTGACGGCGTTTTTTGGCGCCATCCGGACTGCAATCAGGTAATCTTCGGCCGCTGCCCGGTAGTTTCCGAGGGCGTAGTAGCTCTCGCCACGGTAGCAATGGGCATCCGGCAGATCAGCCTGAAGCCTGAGCGCCTGGTCGAAGCACTCGATCGCCAGGTCATAGCGTTTCAAGTTGAAGAGAATGAGTCCCTTGCGGTGCCAGATCTCGGGATCGATCGTGGCCTTCTTGAGCGCCCGATCGAGGCTGATAAGCGCCAGGTCGTAACGTTTCAGCTTCTCCAACGCCGTGGCCCTGCGGTACCAGATCTCGGTGCGATCGGGGTTGGCCCTGAGCGCCAGATCATAACTCTCGATCGCCTCCTCGTAACACTCCAGGCTCTGGAATGCAAGCCCCCTGCCATACAGTGACTCGGGATCGCCCGGGCGGATGGCGAGTGCCCGGTCGAAACATCCTACCGCCTCCCGGTAGCGCTTCAGCGCTAAAAGTGTGCATCCCCGGGCGGACCATGCATCAGCATGGCCCGGGTCGATGGCAAGCGCATGATCGTAGGAGGTAATGGCATCCCCGTTACGGGCAAGAAGGGCCTGGATTGTTCCTCTGGCATACCAGGCGTCTGCGTTCTCAGGATCGAGCACGATGATCCGATCGTAGCAGTCGATCGCTGCAGCATACCGCCGTTCGGTGGCAAACACCATCCCCTTAGAAGCCCAGGCCTCGACGCAGTCCGGCTCGATCGCGACGACCCGGTCGTAGCAGGCGAGCGCATCGGCGGTCCGCTCCATCTTCCTGAAAGCATGCCCCTTGATGAGCCAGGCATCCACGCAGCCCGGTACGAGTTTTATCGCATGACCACAGTACTCAGCGGCCTCCCGATAGCGTTGGAGGCGGAAGAGCGCCTGGCACCTGGCGAGCCAGAGTCGGGTACAGTCAGGATCGATCCGGATCCCACGATCGAAGCACTCAGCCGCCTCACGGTAGCGCTGGATGGTGTTGAGGGCGAGGCCTTTATAGTACCAGGCAGCTACGGCATCGATATTCAACTTGAGGGCCTGGTCGTAGCACTCGATGGCGCGTTCGTGCTGCCCCTGCTCGCCGTATGCCCGCCCCTTCCTGCACCAGCCCTCGGTGCCCAGCCAGGAGAGAATCATTTTGTGAGTGATAGAGGTTCCTGTACAAAAGGGTTTCGGTAATTCCCGGTGCGGTCCGGATGGCCCGTAAGGCAAACCATCGCCGGGACCACCCCCCGCGCCTCATCCGTCCGATCATCCCGGGACCGTTTGGCAATATATACATGCTCCGGAATCAAGATCGACAGTCAGAATGAAGAAGATGCGCGATCTCCCGAGCCACGATCGTCCTCGCGAAAAACTGATCTCCCGGGGAGCAGAGGCCCTCACCGATATCGAACTGGTTGCTCTCCTCCTTGGGAGGGGAGTGAAGGGGCGGGACGTCTCGCAGATCGCTGATGAAGTGGCGCGCTACCTGAAATACACCGAAGGGAGTCCGACGTACAACGAGCTCCGCATGATAGAGGGGATCGGGGTGGCGAAGGCCTGTGAGATCATGGCCTGCTTTGAACTCGGGCGGCGCTACCTGGTGGATGACGAGGAGATCACCGGAGGCAGGGTCACCTGCCCCGAGGATGTGCTCCCGCTGGTGAGTAAGTGGAGGGATAAGAAGCAGGAGTACTTCATCTGTATCACGCTCAACGGTGCTGGGGAGGTGATCGAGTGCCGGGTCGTCACCGTCGGGATCCTGAACCAGAGCCTCGTCCACCCAAGGGAGGTCTTTGCCGAGGCGATCACCGATCGCGCTGCGTCGGTCATCCTGGTCCACAACCACCCCTCGGGAACCCTGGACCCCTCCACCCAGGATATCAGCATCACCCGACAGCTCATGGAGGCCGGGTCGATCCTCGGCATCCGGGTGCTCGACCATATCATCGTCACCAAGAAGAGTCATGTGAGTCTGCGAGAGCTCGGACACCTTTAGCAGGCTTGTTCCGTTGTACTTCTGCGTCTCCTGAAACAGGGCTCTGCCCAGGGATACTGTCTTTTGTAGGTAAGTGCCCTCCGATCTTTTCATCCGGCATGCCTGTGGCCCCAAGGGTAACCATGCATTTTTTTGCGCGTGCAAGCAAGATGCCGTCGAACACGGCGTGCCCCACCTCACGGATGAGCAGAACCCTCATGCTGAAGAAGATGTCGGGCCGGAGTCTTTCCCCCCATCCTCCGAAAAGAGATCTGCGTTGAAACTCTCTATCGCATTCGCGTGAACTCCGATATCCCCAACCCCTACCCTAAAAAGGTATATCCCTTCGCGCTGCCACGGATATACGAGGCAAAACTACCATGGATACTGGATTTCTCCGTGTGTTGTTCGATCCCGGGCGCTTCTTCGAGGAGCGTATGCGAGGCGAGGCGGGCCTGAAGATACCTGCGTTGATCATACTCGCCTATGGGATCGTCGGTGCGGTCGCGGCCGCGCTGATGGTAAACGTGATCATAGCCATACTGCCCGGGGAAGCACAAGCCTATGCGGCATTCGGAATCGCCATCGCCGTGATAGGTGCCCTCATCATGGGGTATCTGATGTGGATCGCCTGTGCGGTCATCCTCTACGCCATATCGATGATCTTTAAGGGCGAGGGGACGTTTACGCGAACACTCGAGTTTACGGGTTACGGCTTCCTGCCCCAGTTCATCGGGAGTATCATCGGGGCTGCCTTCTCCTACCAGATCATATCGAACCTGACAATCCCCCCGATGACAAACATCGAGCAGATCGCTGAGGTATCTGAGAGCCTGGCAGGCATCATTGCGACCGATCCCCTGATGCAGATCTCCGGAGTCTTGAGCCTTCTCTTCGTCCTCTGGAGCGCAAACATCCTGATCTTCGGCATGAAGTACGCAAGAAACCTCTCGACACGGGACGCGGCTCTCACTGTCGGAATACCAACGGCGCTTTATGCAGTCTACATCCTCGCCACGATCACTGGATGGGTATAACATGAAACCACACAATCTTGTAGTCATATTGCTCATATGCATCGCCGCCGCAACCGTCACGCCGGCCTCTGCCGGGCCTGCCGACGTCACGGTGACCTCCTCCACACTCGACCCTTCAGTCCTGATGAAAGGCGACGTCGGGACGCTCACAGTGGAGATCAAGAACAACGGTGCCGATGGTGTCGCTATCCGGAGCGCCCGGCTCTACGGTAGCGGAGTCGTGGGTTTAAGCGATCCCTACCCCTCGGTCGGGGATATCGGCGCTGGCACAACAAAGACATTCACCTTCACCGTCCGGGCGGATGGGGGTGAGGGGACGTTCTACCCCACCTTGGTCATCGACTTCCAGAACGACGGCACCCTCCGCCACCCTGTCCCGATCCTGGTCGAGGATACACCCCTCACCGCAACGATCGTAGGAAAGCCTGACGCCTTCTCTGAGGGGAAGCGGGCCGACATCGCCATCCAGGTCGGAAATCCCCGTCCAAACGATGTATCCGGTGTCCAGGTGATCCCGCAGGGGACCGGGTTTACCACCACGCCGACCGGTGCGTTCATCGGAGCCCTTGCCACAGACGAGGCCCGGACTGTCCCCTTCAACCTGACCCCAGAAGGTGAGACGGATGTCGCCTTCACGGTGTCCTGGCGCAATGGCATCAACGCTCACGCGGTCGACCTCACGCTCCCGGTCACCTTCGGCGAAGATAAGCGGCAGGCGGATCTCTTCATCACCAACATCGAGGTAACGCCTGAAGCCGGCAGATACCGGATCCTGGGCGATGTGATGAACGCAGGCCTGGAACCTGCCCGCTCGGTGCTCATCACCCCGGGATCGTCCGCCATCCCCACCGACCCTTTCAGGGTCTACGTGGTGGGCACCCTCGACCCTGACGACGCCGCCCCGTTTGAGGTGACGTTCAGGACCGATGGGAACGCGACCACCATCCCGATCATCGCCGAGTACCGAGACGACGATGGAAACCGCTACGTGATGACCGCGGTGGTCGATCTCGGCGGCACGGCGGCACCCTCTGCAGAGCGCGACGAAGGCATACCGATGACCGGAATAGTCGTCGCGATCCTCATCGCCATCGGTGTAATCGGGGCCATCTTCTACTCCTGGAGACGGAAGTAACGACGATGCCGGTCATCAGGTTCGACAACGTCACCAAGGTCTACCCCCTCCCAGCCGGCGATGTCGTGGCGCTCGCCGGGATCGATCTCGACATCGAGGAGGGCGAGTTCATCCTGGTCATGGGACCGTCGGGATCGGGGAAGTCGACGCTCTTAAACATCATGGGCTCGCTCGACGTCCCGACATCAGGAGAGGTCACCATCGCCGGAAAACAGATCAGCAGGATGACCGACGATGAGCTGACTCTCATGCGGCGGGATCACATAGGGTTTGTCTTCCAGCAGTTCAATCTCATCCCCCTGCTCTCGGTGGTCGAGAACGTCGAGTACCCGCTCATCCTGAGAGGTAGGAAGTCCGGATCCCGGGAGCGCGCGGAGGAGGTCCTGCGGTCGGTCGGGATCACAGAGACACACTTCACCCACAAACCCGGCGAACTCTCCGGCGGGCAGCAGCAACGGGCGGCGATCGCTCGAGCGCTAGTAAACAGCCCTGACTTCCTCCTCTGCGACGAGCCGACCGGGAACCTGGATACAAAGACCGGGACGGCGATCATGGATCTGATCGCCCAGATGAATCGCGAGGAGGGTAAGACCGTCGTCACGGTCACCCACGACCCCAGGATGACTGCATACGCTGACCGGACGATCCAGCTTGTGGATGGGAGGGTGGTGTGACCTTCTTCGACCTCGCCCGCCGGAACGTCAGCCGTCATTGGCTCAGATCGACCCTCGCGGTCATCGGGATCGTCATCGGCGTCATCGCTATCGCCTCGATGGGCATCCTCGGCAACAGCATCGGCCTCATGTTCGAAGAGATGGTCACCGATGTCGGTGATACCATCGTCGTCTATCCCGCATCGGGTTCGGGCACCATGGCGTTCACCGAGCGGCAGGTCTCCGATATCACCCGGGCAGCCGGCTCCAACCGCGTCATACCGTTTGCAAGCACCTTCGACACGGTGACCGTGGGCGAGACGAAGAGCGGCGCCATGATCTACGCTATACCCGCCGGAGATATCCCTTTCCTGCTCGATAAGGAGGCCGGGACCTATCCCCGGGATACGGGCGCCGGGTGCATGATCGGGAGCAAACTCGCCGAGAACAGCAAGACAACTGGCCTCAAACTCGGCGCCCGGATCAAGATTGGGAGCGACACCCTGCGGGTGACGGGCGTGCTCACGGAACGGGGGATGGGGTTTGACATCAACCCCGATTACGCTATCGTCGTGCCCTACCGGTGGTACTCGAACCACTATGATAAAGACGAGTACGATCAGGTCATCGTGAAGGTCCGGAACATAAATGACCTCGACGCGGTCAGGGAGGCGATCGAGGAGAAGATGAATCGGCGGGAAGACGTCGTCAATGTCATGGATACGAAAGCGATCCTCGAGAGCATATTTGAGGCTGCTGACTCGATAACAGTCTTTCTGATGGGCATTGGCGCGATATCACTCATCGTCGCCGGGGTCTCGATCCTGAACGTCATGATGATGTCGGTCACCGAGCGGATCAGGGAGATCGGTGTCCTGCGGAGTATCGGTACCCGCCGTAACGAGGTGATGCGGATGTTCATCTACGAAGCCCTCATCCTCGGGATCGTGGGAGCCCTCATCGGCGGGGTGCTGAGTTTCTGCACCGGCTACCTGATGACAGCGGTCCTCGTCGGGAGCCCGGACTACCTCTACAACATAAAGAGCATCCTCTACATCGTCTTTGGGATGGCGTTTGGCATCGTAACGAGCGCGGCCTCCGGCCTCTACCCGGCCTGGAAGGCAGCGCACTTGAACCCGATCCAGGCGCTCCGTCACGAGTGATGATCGAATCCCAGAGATCTCTCTCTTTCCCGCTCGATATCGTCATAGAGGGTGCTGATGATCTCCCTGGTGTCGGAGGGTGCGCCCGGGAGGAGCGCCATGTACTCGACCTCCCCCTCGGAGAAGAGCAGGGCTACCGGTGACAGACTGACCATGATGCCCTCTCCCAGGTGCACCGCAAGCACCCTGACGACCGGGATGATGCAGCGATCCCCGACTCGGCAGCCGCCGCCAATGACGAGATCGCCCTGTTCCTCTTCTTCACGCACCCAAAGCACCTCGTCCTGATATCTGCCGGAGCCGCTGCCTGACCGGTTTTTGCAGCAGAGCGCTCACGGTCGGGATGATGATCAGGAGCGGGCGGCGGATCTGCATCCTGAGTGTGAAGGATCCCTCAAAGACTTCGTGATCGAAGACAGGTGTCATCACAAGATCGACCGCTTCCACCGGCCAGATGGCGTAGCGGAGAGCGGTGCAGTAACCGTATATGGTACCGGTGCTAGCGGGGCTCTCAAGGCCGAGGGTGACCTCCCCGTGGAGCACCTCGAGGTAGAGCGAACGAAGCGTTGCGGCGATGACCTTCCGGAGATGGGGCCAGAGGTCGGCGGCGGCATCGAGGTACTCCTCTACCGAGAGGGACGGGCGGCGCTCGTCTCGTTTTCCTTCAGCAGGCGGAGCGGTGATGATCTCCGCAAGGTCCCGGGTCATGACCGGGCGATCTATGAGGAGGAGTTCAAGCACCCACACATCATCGGTGATCCTGGCTCGCGCTCCCAGGATGCCCCAGGCCACGATCGCCGTCGCTGAAGCGCTCTCCCGACTGCACCCGACCACCGCCTCGATGGTCACCGGGATCAGGTAGAGGGCGAGCAGGAGAGCGAGTATGACGACAACTATGATGAGCAGGATGACGGCAAGAAGGGTCGTGGCCATGGAAAAGAGGTGATGGGGATCCTATGCCTCTTCTTCACCACTGACCGGGATCTCTTTACCCGCCTTCTTCTCCGGTTCTTTCCCCGGCGCTCTCTCTCTGCGCTGCCGCATCATCTCACCACCCTTCTCGATGGCCTGTGAGATGTGCGGGCCGACCGCCTCCCCGAGTGTCGTGATAACCTCGGCGATCTCGCTCTTCTTCTTGAGCGATATCACCTGGATACCCTCAGGACCTGATACGCCCTTGGTGACGAGAACCAGGGCGACGGCAGATATACCGCCTCCACCGCCGGTCCCCGTCCCGCCGCTCTGCTTGCCGCCTTCCTTATTTCCTCCCGCGCATTCGCCGCCGCCGAACCCGAACCCGAACTCGGCCACCGGGATGATGATCCGCTCACCGGCATCAACCGGGTCACCGAGGATGGCGCTCGCGCAGAGTGTTCTTGCAAGCTGATCGACGGTTATCTGGAGCATGGATTCACCAGTCATACTGTTCACCACAGGTATTCCAGTATCTGGCTTCGTATATAATGGTTGGGTCTTCCCGAGCTACCGGGCGTGCAGAGAGGGCATGGATACCTACTTACGCTCACAAGGCGACTGACAGGGTTAATGAAGGACGATATCGTCGTGGATTGGAACGAGGTCTGGAGAAGGAGGCTCACCCTGAACCGGTCGACCCGGGGTTTCCAGGAGGGTGCCGATCTCTGGAGTGACCGGGAGCAGGCCCGGCGATACGCTCTCCGGTCGGGGACCGATCATGCCCGTCGGGTCGCAGAGGCCCTGCAGGACCTCAGACTCACCCCGGGCGATCGGGTGCTCGATATCGGCTCCGGACCAGGGACCCTTACCCTGCCACTCGCCCGGGCGGGCGCCACGGTGACGGCGATCGATCCTGCGGAAGGAATGCTCATCGAGCTTCGGGAAGCGGCTCTCCGCGAAGGGCTCACCGGCATCACCACCATCCATGCTCCCTGGGAGGAGATCGATCCGGACCACGATCTTGCGCCACCTTACGACCGGGTCATCGCCTCGTTCTCGCTTGCCATGCCCGATATCAGGGCGGCCCTCACCATGATGGATGCGGTAGTCTCTGAATCCGGGTCGGTCCACCTCTACTGGTTCGCTGATGAGCCGCTCTGGGAACGGATATACCTTGCACTCTGGAAAGATCTGCACGGGGAGGCGTATCACCCGAGGCCGAAGGCTGACTGCCTCTTCAACGTCCTCTACAGCATGCGGATTTACGCAGATGTCCTGATGCGTCCCATGGACAGGGTGACCCGTTTTCCGACCGTGGAGGATGCGGTCGACCATTTTGCCTCCCGGATGAGTGTGGAGACCCCACGGCAGCGGGAGGTGCTCCGAGATTACTTCCGCAAGCACCTCATCCCGCAGGAGGGGGGGCTTGCCCTTGCCGGGCGATCGACGTATGCTGCGATACAGTGGCAGAAGCAAAGATAACAGGGTAATTTTTCCGCCTTCGAGGCCACCGCATGAAACTCATCGAGCCCCCTCACAGGGAATCTCTCAGGTCAGGAGCCGCCAACCTGCGGCGAAGGCGATGGTGGCAGCGAGAATGAGCACCACCACGGCAATCCGGCGGACGGGAGGGTTTGCGAGCCGGTTGGTGATGGCCTTCAGCTCCTGGCGGTAGAGGACAGCAAACAGCCCGACGATCACGAAGAGAAGGATCCACTCACTCGGTTGAGAGAGCTGTCGTAGAATAGCCTCCCAGAAGTAGTTCTCAGGATAATGGTGCCCGGGGATTGGCCCGAGGAACGGCCAGAACCAGGCGACCGGGTTATACCACATGCCATCGAGGACCTGGTGGCTCGCCATGCCCGCAGCTACCACGAGGAGGCCGATCCGGTGGCGGTAGCGGTAGAGGAGGAGGCCGGCGATGACAAAGAGGGAGAGGACGGTGAGACCATGGAAGTATAGCCTGCCGTAGTTGACCGTCCCGGCGAGGATGATGTGCCCGAGTGGCTTGTCGATCAGATCAGGGAGCACGGCGCCCAGTGCGGCGAGTGCGACGACGCGACGGTCGCCGGTGAGGGGCACCAGCACGAGACCGATGAGGATGCCGGCCATAGCGTGGGCGAGGAGGTACATCGACAGACCAGTTGCAGGGCTGCCATATACCCTTTGCCCCCGAAGGGATGGGAGCGGCTTCAGGGCACATCCTGAATCTATCAGTACCTCATTGTGTATAGTTGATGCACAATGTATATATCCATACAATGACTACCATAAAGGCATGCAGACAAAGATCCTCCTCGATGAGGCGGAGATGCCGAAGCGGTGGTACAACATCCAGGCCGATCTTCCAAGGCCTCTGGATCCGCCTCTCCACCCGGCGACCGGGAACGCGGTGATCCCCGACGACCTCCGGCACATCTTCCCGATGGAACTGATCAGGCAGGAGATGAGCAGAGAGCGCTACATCGATATCCCAGCCGAGGTCCGGGATATCCTCACCCTCTGGAGGCCAAGCCCTCTCTACCGGGCACGGCGGCTCGAGGCGGCCTTAAAGACGCCGGCGAAGATCTACTACAAGTGGGAGGGCGTAAGCCCGCCGGGATCACATAAGCCAAACACCGCCATACCCCAGGCCTACTACAACCGTGAGGAGGGGATTGAGCGGCTCGCGACCGAGACTGGCGCGGGGCAGTGGGGCTCGTCACTTGCGTTTGCAACGGGTCTCTTCGATATGGAATGCACCGTCTACATGGTCAGGAGCTCGTACGAGCAGAAGCCCTACCGGAAGAGCATGATGCAGGTCTACGGTGCTGAGTGCGTCCCGAGCCCCTCGCCGAGGACCAAGTCAGGCAGGATGATGCTCGACCGCGACCCTGATACCCCCGGATCCCTCGGTATCGCGATATCCGAGGCGGTTGAGGATGCGGCGAGCCACGAGAACACCAACTACGCGCTCGGCTCAGTCCTCAACCACGTCTGCCTTCACCAGACGATCATCGGCCAGGAGGCAGAGAAGCAGCTCGCGGCCGTGGAGGCCTACCCGGATGTCGTGATCGGGTGTGTCGGCGGCGGTTCGAACTTTTCCGGGCTCTCGTTCCCGTTCGCAGCCGGGAAGATGAACGGAAAGCACCCCGATACCGATATCATAGCGGTGGAGCCGGCTGCGTGCCCGACCCTGACGAAGGGACTCTACGCCTACGACTACGGGGATGTCGCGGGACTGACCCCGATCATGAAGATGTTCACCCTCGGCCACGACTTCGTCCCGCCGGCGATCCATGCGGGCGGCCTGCGTTACCACGGGGCATCGCCGCTACTCTCAAGGCTCGTCCACGACGATATCATCAGGTCAGTCGCCTACTACCAGAACGAGGTCTTTGAGGCCGCTGTATCCTTCGCCCGGACCGAAGGAATCGTCGTCGCGCCCGAGGCAGCCCACGCGGTGAAGGCCACCATCGACGAGGCCCTCCACTGCCGCAAGACCGGGGAGGCGAAGGTGATTCTCTTTAACAACTCCGGGCACGGCAACTTCGACTTCTCTTCCTACGAAGCCTACTTCGCGGGAGGGTTGGTTGACTACGAGTACCCGGTGGAACTGATCAGGGAGTCACTCTCCCGGCTTCCGGTGACAGGGTGAGGCATCCCCCCACAGTCATGACGACCATCGGCCTCCTCATAAATCCCATCGCCGGGATGGGTGGCGCCGTGGGACTCTCCGGGACCGATGGCAGGGTCACAGAGGCGATCCGCCGGGGGGCAGTCCCCCGGGCTCCTGTGCGGGCCACCGAGACCCTACGACTTCTTGCAGATCAGGGCATCCGGTTCCTCACCCCCGCCGGAGCGATGGGTGCCACTATCCTCGACTCGGTCGGCATCACGGGGTATGAGATCGTCTCCTTCCCTGATGAATCGACGACGGCCGCCGATACCAGGGAAGCCTGCAAGGCGTTCGCCGCCGCCGGGGCCGATCTCGTCCTCTTCTGCGGCGGCGACGGGACGGCCCGGGACGTCTTCGATGTGGTGGGCCGGTCGGTGCCGGTCCTCGGCATCCCAGCCGGTGTGAAGATGTACTCGGCGGTATTTGCGGTCAACCCCGCTGCAGTCGCTGAAGTCATCGCCGGATTCGATCCGGCTCGGCTCCATGACGCCGATCTCCTCGACGTCGACGAGGAAGCCTACCGGGAGGGGAGGCTTGCGGTCAGGCTTTACGGGGCAGCCCGGGTACCTTCCCTTCCCGGAAGGGTCCAGGGGGCGAAGGCGGTCTTTGAGGAGACCGATGATGAGCGGGCGAAACGAGAGATCGCCCGGTTCATCGCCGGGGTGATGATCCCGGAGACCCTCTATATCATCGGCGCCGGGAGCACCACAGAGGCAATCCTTACGGAGATCGGGCTTCATGGAGCCCTGCTCGGCGTCGACCTGGTCATGAACGGGAGAATGGTCGCGGAGGGCGCCGATGAGCGGACGATCCTCTCCCATCTCGAGGATGCGGCCGCCGCCCGGATCATTGTAAGCCCCATCGGGGCGCAGGGGTTCATCCTCGGTCGGGGGAACCAGCAGATCAGTCCTGCAGTGGTCAGGCGGGCCGGCGGCCCTGGGAGAATCGTCGTTGTGGGGACGCCGGCAAAACTTGCCGCGACCCCGGCACTCTACGTGGACAGCGGTGATCCGGTGCTTGATTCCAGTCTCGGGGACTCGGTAGCAGTAGTATCAGGCTACGGGATCGCGCAGCGGAAGCAGGTGATCCATTCGTCGCTGAGGTCAGGTTCATCCGCCGGCGCCCGATGGGGGTGCTGATATAGGCCTTCCCAACGGCCCTGACCCCTCACCACTCCTCGATGAGAGAGACGAGCATCCTGCGGGCCTGAGTGGTCAATTCACAGGAAGGGTTGATCTCAAGAGCCCTATCGGCGCACGCGAGTGCATGGCGATACATCCCGAGGTGGTAGAGGACGCTACATTTCATGCTCCATCCGGCGGCATACTTTGGATCGATCGCGATCGTCCGATCAAAGCAGGCCAATGCCTGCCGATACTCTCCGAGTGCATACAGGGCACCCCCTTTCAGGCTCCAGACCCTGACGTTCCCGGGCTCGTCGGCGATGGCCCGGTCGTAACAGGTGATGGCCTCCTCGAGCCGGTGCTTGAGGAAGTAGGCGTAGCCGAGATCGATCCAAGCCGCCACGAAATGGGGATCGATCGCAAGCACCTGCTCGTAGCAGGCGATCGCATCGTCCAGCCGGTGCATCGCGACGAAGACACCGCTCCGGTTGTACCAGGCGACCGCTGAGCCCGGGTTGAGAGCGAGCGCGCGATCGTAACAGGTCAGCGCCTCCTCGAGCCGGTCGCGGCGCCGGTGTAGCATCCCTCGGGAGACCCAGGCCGGAGCAAAGTCCGGATCGATCGTGAGCGCCATATCCCAGCAGGCGATCGCCTCCTCGTCCCTGCCGAGTATGTCGAAGAAGACACCTTTGTTGTTCCACATCTTCACGTTCTCCGGATCGCGTTCGAGCACCCGATCAAAGCAGGCGATCGCCTCACGAAATCGTCCCTGCCGGGCGAGAGAGATCGCTCTCCGACTCACAGACGTATCAGTCTCCGGACTCGCCCGATCTCTACCGGGCTCGCCCTTTCCAAAGAGTCTCCCTGTAAGGCTCATTCCAGACATCCCCCACTGGTCACGCTACTGGTGGCACGCATATAATATAACCGTTCCCCCCTGCCCCGGCGACGGCACTACCGGGACGACGGGGTTGATCTCGCTGCCCCGCCCCGTTGCCGCACCACCGCGATCACCTTCGCCACCCGTGCGGCACCGCCCTCCCGGCGGAGGTCAGTATGCACCCGAGCGTGGCAGATGCCACAGAGTGTGATGAGGTTTTCCGGAACGTCGTTTGTCGGATCCAGGTCGATATGATGAACATGAAGGCTCTCACTCCCACCACAGATGACACAACATCTCCCGTCACGATCCATGATCGCGTCCCGTACCACTCTCCATCCCCGCAGGGCGTACTTCTCCCGCGCTGTGATGGAGATACCGAACTCCTCGCAGAAGAGAGAGCCACGATCACGGGTAGCAAACGGGCATCGGTAGCAGAGTCGGAGGAAACCGTTTCGATCCGGGCGGCCGCCACAGGGAGGGGGTAGCGTGCGGTCGAATGCATCGAGACTGAGCTGCAGGTCGACTGCCATACCAGATCACCTCTGTCGGGATGTGGGATTCGTCACTCGCCCTTCTTCTCCTCGCCATAGGGGATCGGAATGTAGGCGACCGACGGGCGGCGGGGCATCGCCTGAGGGAAGAGGTCCATCAGCCGGTAGACCGCGTCGGGCATACCGGAGGTGACCGGGAGCCCGAGCTTGAGCGCCTGTTCAAAGGTTATCGGGTAGTCGTGCGTCCATCGTCCGCTGGTGAGCAGGTGCGCCAGACGATCCACCTGCTCGGCATCCATCCGGTCCCGGAGGAGGCCTGCGACAAATTCCCGCATCTGGTTCTGGGCTTTCGCCGCTATATCGACCAACATGAAGGTCGTATCATCGATCTCCTCTGGCGGCTTTAAGCGCGGGACCAGCAGGATCGACGCCGCCGGGTAGTCACCGATCCGGGGGTCAACTGGACCGAGCACGGCGTTCTCATCCATCGCCACCTCGTCGGCGGCAAGACAGAGGAGCGTTCCACCCGACATGGCATAGTGAGGGACAAAGACCGTCACCTTTCCTCTGTGGCGCTGGAGCGCCATCGCGATCTGCTCTGAGGAGAGGATGAGGCCCCCGGGGGTATGGGCGATGACATCGATCGGCATCTCCGGTGGAGTGAACCGGATCGCCCGGAGAATCTCCTCTGAGTCGTTGATGTCGATGTAGTGGTAAAATGGGATGCCGAGAAACGCAACCCTCTCCTGACGGTGGATGAGGATGATGACCCGGGTTCCCCGCATCTCTTCAAGGCCGCGGATCGCCCGCAGGCGACGGGACCGGGTCATCTGCTGCTGAATGATCGGCACCGCGAAGAGGAGGAGGATGACGGCGGCCAGCAGCACGAACCAGATATCGGGCATGCTTCTTCATCAACCTCTGCGCCCACCCCGGTAAAGAAGGTTCGCACCAGAACTCTGCGGAGCACACCTCCCACCACGAAGCTGGCGTACCACCATCTGCTCCCCACGATGATGGAGGCGCCATACAGGCCACTCTGGCACTCCATCAGGGGGTGAAGAACTCGTCGATCGAGGTCTGCCGGATGCGGCCGCTATCCTCGAGCTCCGAGAGCCTGACCCCAATGAGCCGGACTTCCGTGCCGTCGAGGAACGGGAGGAGGAGATCGTCTGCGGTCCGCCCGATAATCTCCGGATCCGCAGTGAACCGGCCCAGCGTCCGGGACCGGGTGTGCGTCTCAAACCCCCGATACCTGACCTTGACCGTCACGGTCCGGCACCGGAGGTGGTCGGCAGCAAGTGTCCGCGAGACATCGCGCGCAAGGTCAGCTACGGTCACGGTGAGGAGAACCGGATCGGCTGTATCCTCATCAAACGTCGTCTCCCGGGAGATGGATTTACACCCCTCCCTGGCCTGTACCGCGGCATCATCGATACCCCGGGCAAGGCGATGCAACCGGATCGCGGACCTCCCCAACCGGGCGATGAGGAGCTGGACGTCGCAGCGTGCAAGGTTACCGATGGAGAGGATGCCCATCCCAGCCAGGGTATCACCGGTCTTCTTCCCGACACCAGGGATCTTTCCTACCGGCAGGGGGTCGAGGAACGTCGCGACCTCATCTGGGCAGACGACCGTCAGCCCGTCCGGCTTCCGGTGGTCGGATGCGATCTTTGCTGTGACTTTGCCTGGCGCGATACCGATGGAGCAGGTGAGCCCCTCCGCCTCCCGGATATCCCGCTTGATCGCTGCGGCGAGCACTCCAGCCGCCAAAAAGCTCCCGGAGCTGGTGACATCGAGGTAGGCCTCATCGATGCTCACCTGCTCGATGCGGTCGGCATATCTGCCGAGGATCGTCATGATCTCCCCAGATACCTGGGAGTAGAGCGGGTGGTTCACCGGGAGGTAGACGGCGTGCGGACAGAGGGTGTACGCCCGGGAGATGGGCATGCCCGAGTGCACGCCGTAACGGCGCGCCTCGTAGGAACAGGTGCTCACAACTCCGCGTCCAACCCCTCCCTTCGGGTCGGCACCCACGATCACCGGCATGCCGTCGAGGGAGGGATCACGGTGGATCTCTACTGAGGCGAAGAAACTGTCCATGTCTATGTGCATGATGATCCTACCATCGGATGATGTCATTTGAGCGAACACCTCCCCAGTCTTCTGTGATAGTTTGAAGGTATGGCGATATAGCGCGTTCGCCTGCAGTAAAATTCTTCGAAATCGGTGTGCACAGAGAGCCTCACGCGCCCCACCCTGCGCCCTGCACACACTCCCGATCCCAGAGGCCCTGCACCCCACGCCGGCCCAGGGGCCCTGCACGCTCTGGGTCAATCAGATCTCAATGTGGAAGCATTCAGGCGGTCGGCGGGAATACGCTCAATCTTGTGACATTTATGCAATACA